>JAIBBP010000207.1 GCA_019694615.1 Microthrixaceae bacterium
CCGACCGCGCTGAACTCGCCCATCTCGTCGAGGAACAGCACCCCACGATGCGCCATCGACACCTCACCGGGTTTCAGCACGTGGGAACCACCGCCCACCAGGGCCACGTTGGACACCGTGTGGTGCGGCGACCGGAAGGGCGGAGTGCGGATGAGCCCGCCCGGCGGCAACGGCTCGCCAGCGGCGCTGTGGACGGTGGTCACCTCGATCGCGGCGTCGTCGTCGAGGGGGCCGAGCAACCCTGGCAGCCGCTCGGCCAGCATGGTCTTTCCGGCTCCGGGCGGGCCGACATACAGGAGGTGGTGACCGCCAGCGGCGGCGACCTCCAACGCGAACCGCGCCATCCGATTGCCGCGTACGTCGGACAGGTCGAGGCCTCCGACCTTCTCGACCTCCGCGCGCCGCGGAGGCTGAGACCACGGTTCTTCTCCCCGCACGCAGGCGGCCAGCTCGGCGAGAGTCCGCACCGGGCGAACGCGGTGCTTTCCGACGAGGTCGGCCTCGACCGCGTTCGCTTCGGCCACCACCAGCTCGGTCGGATCGAGGGCGGCAGCGAGCGGTACCGCTCCCACGATCGGACGCACCGATCCGTCGAGGCCGAGCTCGCCCAGACACGCGAGATCGAGGGCCGATGACGGCAACTGTTTCGTCGCCACCAGCACCGCGACGGCGATGGCCAGATCGAGGCCGGCACCGATCTTGCGCACACCCGACGGTGCGAGGTTCACCGTCGTTCGCGTATCGGGCCACGTGAAGTTCGACGACAGCAGCGCCGCGCGCACACGGTCGCGGGCTTCCCGGCACGAGGTGTCGGGAAGCCCGACGATCGTGAAACCGGGGAGGCCGGCGGAGACATGGATCTCGACGGTGACAGGTGTGCCCCGCACCCCGAGCAGGGTGGCGGACCGGACGATGGCCAGCATGACGACTCCCGGGCAGCGCCCACGCGAGTGCGAATGAAAGTGGCCGGGTGAGCCCTTCGGGCCCGTGGCGATCCGCCGAAGTCGGCGTCGCCGTCACACTAACGACGACCCCCGACAGTCAGAGACAGGGGGGTCCATCCCTTCGCCGGCATCGGTTTTCGTTCGAGAACCTTCCGCCAGATGAAAGGTTCTCGAACGAAAACCGAGACCGCGGATCGTCAGGCGAGGCCGAGTTCCGACCGCAGTTCCGCCACCTGCGCTTCCAGCGCCGCGACGCGCTCCTCCAGTTCAGACACCTTCGCGGACGACCCACCGCCGGTCGACCGGGCACCGGCCGACGGGTCCGGCAGCAACGGCTCGCCGTGGAACAGGTGGGTCCAGCGAACCTCCTTCTGGCCGGGCTGCCGCTCGAGCAGCACAGCCAGCGGTTCGTCGCGGTCGGCAAGCGTGCGCAACGTCGTCGTTACCTCCTCCAGCGAGGAGAACGGGTGCAGCCGCTCCGATCGTGTCTTCAACTCCGAAACCGTCTGGGCGCCGCGCAGCATCAAAAGCCCGACGATCGCGGTTTGCGCAGCGTCGAGTCCGAGCCGCTCGTCGACGATGTGGCGGTAGCGGGTGATGTTGCGACCCGAAGTTCCGTGCACGAAGCGAAGGAGGCCGGCGGCCTTGAGGTCTGCCACGGTCGCGTCGACGGTCCGCTGGTCGTAGTCGACCACTGGGTCGCGCGATGTCGACTGGTTGCAGGCGCGCATCAGTGCGTTGCCGGTCAGCGGGTAGTCGTCGGGAGTGGTCCGAGACTTCTCGATCAGGCACCCGATAACTCGCACCTCCTCGGGCGACAGCAGGAGCCCGTGAACCGGCGCGGGCGTCTCGGTGGCGAATCCGATGTAGTCGCGGGGCTGATGGGGCGCGTCGTCCATCGCCGCACGATACTTGTGGCCGATGGGCTTCAACCCGAACCGCGTCTACAAACGTCGAGCGAGCGACTACGTCCTCGTCGCGTCAGCGATCCTCGTCTCGATCGGCGCACTGATCTGGGCGCTGTTGGGCTGACTCGCCAGCCGGACGCTGGCTCAGCGCGCTGGCTCAGCACGCCGGCTCAGCACGCCGGCTCAGAACGCCGACTCGATGATCCGGACCGACGGCCCGCCAGCCGACATCGTGACGACGGCGACGTCGAAACGAATGCGCCGAGGCGCTCGCCCAACCCGTTGCGCCAAGTACTGCGACGCAACGGATCGAATCGTGCGCTGCTTCCGCCAGTCGACGGCATCGGCCCCCGAGCCGTATCGATCCGACGAGCGGGTCTTCACCTCACAAACAACCAAGACGTCCCGGCGAGTCGCAACGATGTCGATCTCACCGGTGCGACATCGCCAGTTTCGGGCCTCGACGGCGAACCCGGCGCGCTCATACCACTCTGCGGATGCGTCCTCCCCGGCCATGCCGAGGGCGCGTCGGTGCATGGACATGTCTCTTCCCCACTTCGCAGGACGACGTGAGGGGAAGGTGGAGGCCCGCTCGGGATCCGAGCGGACGAAGGCGCAGCGGTTAGCGCTTCTCTTTGATCTTGGCCGACTTACCGACGCGATCGCGCAGGTAGTACAGCTTGGCCCGACGCACATCGCCGCGGGTCACGACCTCGATCTTGGAGATCGTCGGGGAGTGCACCGGGAAGGTCCGCTCGACGCCGACACCGAAGGACAGCTTGCGGACGGTGAACGTCTCCTGCAGGCCGCCGCCCTGACGGCGGATCACAGCACCCTGGAAGATCTGCACACGCTCGCGGGTGCCTTCGACGACTCGCACGTGCACCTTGAGGGTGTCGCCAGGGGCGAAGTCGGGGATGTCGTCCCGCAAGCTCGACTGGTCGACGACGTCGGTGGGCTTCATGGCGCGTGTGCTCCTGGGATCAGAACTCGGAAAGGCGACGTCGATGGACGCGCGGGCGTCCATCAAGACGCGACGCGGAGAGGTTAGTCGACCGCGCCATTCGAGGCGAACCCATGCTCGGCGAGAAGTTGCCGGTCGTCGCTCGACAAGCCGCCGGCCCGATCGAGCAGGTCGGGACGGTCCCGCAGCGTTCTCGCCAGTGCCTGGGCCCGACGCCACCGGGCGACCTTCCCGTGGTCGCCGGACCGCAGCACCGCCGGCACCTCCCATCCACGGAACTCGGCGGGACGGGTGTACTGGGGATACTCGAGAAGGCCCGAGCTGAACGACTCGTCGACACCCGACACAGCGTTGCCCATGACCCCTGGAACGAGGCGAGCGACCGCCTCGACGATGGCAAACGCCGCCACCTCTCCCCCGTTGAGGACGAAGTCCCCCAGAGACAGCTCCCCATCGCACAGGTGCTCCCGAACCCGGTCGTCGACCCCCTCGTAGCGCCCGCACAGGAGCGAGAACCCGCCACCGGTCGCCAACTCCTCGGCCACTTCCTGGTCGAACCGGCGGCCTCCGGGCGACAGCAGGAACAACGGCCGCGGCGGATCGGCGGCCTCGCCGGCGGCGAACACCGGCTCGGCCATCAACACCATGCCGGCCCCACCGCCGAACGGGGCATCGTCGACCGTGCGATGGGGGTCGGAGGTGTGCGCCCTCAGGTCGTGTGCACGCAGGTCGAGCAACCCGCGGTCCTGCGCCTTCCCCAACAAGGACTGGCCGAAGAAACCCGCCACCATCTCCGGGAAGATCGTGAAGACGTCGATCCTCATCCTTGATGGCCCGTGAGCATCATGAGAACAGCTCGAACAGCCCGTCCGGAACGTCCACGCGGACGACCCTTTCGTCGACGTCGATGTCGCCGACGACGAAGTTGAGAGGAACCAGCGCGCCCGAGTCGAGCACCAGGAGGTCGCTGGCGGGATTGGCCTGCACCTCACTCACGATCCCTCGCTCCACCCCCTGTGCGTCGAGAACTCGACAGCCGACGAGATCGTGAACGAACAACGCGCTCGGGTCGTCGATCGCCTCACCGAGCAGCACCACACCGTGCAATGCCTCCGCTTCGGTCCTGCCGTCGATGCCCTCGAACTGCACGATCCACCGGTCCTGGTGCGGACGCGAAGCGACGACCCGAAGGTCGCCGCGTGCGGTGTTCAACACCGACCCCGGGTCGAGGCGCTCAGTGCGATCCGACACCAACCGGACCAGCACCTCGCCCTTGATGCCGTGGGCCTTGCCGATACGACCGACCTCTAGCTGCACGAGCCGAGGTACCGAAGCGGAAGCAGCGAGCGGAGCGAGCGAGCCAGTGCCGGTACCGGAGCGGAAGCAGGAGCGAAGCGACGAGCCTGAGCGGAGGTGGCCGGCACCGTCAGGTGAGCGGAGGTGGCCTCGGCCATCGGGCAGGCCGTTACTCCACGAATTCGACGTCTACATCGACGTCGTCGGCGGCCGCAGCGGCACGCCCCACTGCCCGGATGGCGTTGGCCACCCGGCCACGCCGGCCGATCACGCGGCCCATGTCGCCCTCGCCGACCTCGATGTCGATGCGAGTTGGCTCACGACCGCTGTCGGTGGACACCTTCACGGCCTCCGGCTGATCGACGATGGCGGTGACGACGTGGCTGAGGACGGCCTCGGCACGCGCCGTCGAACCGGACTCGCTCACTTGGCGGCCTTCGCCTTCTTCGCCGGCTTGGAGGCTTCGAACTCCTCCCACGCCCCTGAGATCTTCAGCAGCTTCTCGACACGCTCGCTCGGCTGGGCGCCGTTCTTGAGCCAGGCGACCGCCTTGTCGTTGTCGACCTTGATCGCCGATGGCTCACGGCGGGGATCGTAGGTGCCAACGATCTCGATGAAGCGGCCGTCGCGGGGCGAACGGGCGTCGGCGGCGACGATTCGGTAGGTGGGCTGCTTCTTCTTGCCCATTCGCATGAGACGGAGGCGGACGGCCACAGTGCTTCTTCTCTCTCGTTTCGATCAGGGAGCCGCGCCGAAGTCCGGGCGCGGCGACGGACAAGACTAGTCGTTGCGACCACCGAGGTCGAGACCGGGGATGTCGATGCCCGCCTTCTCGAGCTGATCGGCCAGAGGGTCGAGACCGGGCATCCGGAAGTCCCGGGCCGGTGAAGGCACGGTGCCCTTCGCGGTGGTCCTCCCACCACCCTTCGCCGACTTCTTCTGGCCCTTCTTCGTCTTCTTCTTGACGCGCTTCATGGCCCCGCCGCCCATCTGCTGCATCATCTTGCGCATCTCTTTGAACTGCGTGATGAGCTGAGCGACTTCGGTGGGGTTCGTTCCGGAGCCACGAGCGATGCGCTGGCGGCGTGACGTGTCGATGAGGTCGGGGTTGGCACGCTCGGCGTTGGTCATCGAGCGGATGATCGCCTCGACCCGGCCGACCTCCTTGTCGCCGATCTGGACGTCGCGGACCTCCTTGGGGATTCCGGGCAGCATCCCGATGATGTTCGAGAGCGGGCCCATCTTGCGGATCGCGTTCATCTGTTCGAGGAAGTCGTCGAACGTGAACGTGCCTTCCATGAGCCGCTTGGCCGCGATCTCGGACTGCTCCTGATCGAAGGCCTCCTCGGCCTTCTCGATGAGCGACAACATGTCGCCCATGCCCAGGATTCGGCCGGCGAGACGGTCGGGGTGGAACAGGTCGAAGTCGTCGAGCTTCTCGCCGGTCGACGCGAACGCGATCGGGCGACCGACCACTTCCTTGACCGACAGCGCGGCACCGCCGCGAGCATCGCCGTCGAGCTTGGTGAGGATGACGCCGTCGAGTTCGAGCGAAGCATGGAAGCCCTCGGCCACCGTGACGGCGTCCTGGCCCAACATCGCGTCGATGACGAGGAACGTGTAGTCGGGATCGACAGCAGCGGAGATGTCGCGCACCTGCGCCATCAACTCCTCGTCGATGGCCAGTCGGCCGGCGGTATCGACGATGACGACGTCGCGGCCCAACCGACGCGCCTCGGCGACGGCGCCCTGAGCTACGGCGACCGGATCGGTCGGCTCGGAGTACACCGGCACGTCGATCTGGCCGGCGAGCACTCGGAGCTGCTCAACAGCGGCCGGCCGCTGGAGGTCGGCACCCACCAGCAGCGGTTGGCGACCCTGTGCCTTGAACCAGCGAGCGAGCTTGGCGGAGTTGGTGGTCTTGCCCGAGCCCTGCAGACCCGCCATGAGCACCACGGTCGGAGGTTTGGACGCGTAGGTGATCCTGATGGTCTCGCCGCCGAGGGTGTTGGTGAGCTCCTCGTTGACGATCTTGATGACCTGCTGGGCCGAGGTCAGCGCCTGGTGAACCTCGGTGCCGACCGATCGTTCACGGATGCGGTTCTGGAGGTTGCGGACGACCTTGACGTTGACGTCGGCCTCGAGGAGGGCGACGCGGATCTCGCGCAGGACCTCGTCGACCTCGTCGGCCGTCAGGCTGCCGCTATTGCGGAGCCGCTTGAAAATCCCCTCGAACCGGTCTGACAGTGCTTCGAACATCGGGTGTGAAGGTTAGGCGCTCAACCACCCCGCGCTGGTTCTGTGATGCGAGGCCGCCCCTCCAGGGGCGGCCTCGCATCACAGAACGGGTGGGGCGGGTTACTCCGAGAACAGGGCGTCGACGAACTGCTCGGCGTCGAAGGGGATGAGGTCCTCGGCCTGCTCCCCGAGACCGACCAGCTTCACCGGGATCCCGAGCTCGCTCTGGATGGCGAACACGATGCCGCCCTTCGCCGACCCGTCGAGCTTGGTGAGCACCACGCCGGTGAGCTCTACGGCATCGGTGAACTGCTTGGCCTGGATCAGTCCGTTCTGGCCCGTCGTTGCGTCGAGCACCAACAGGACCTCGGTCACCTCACCGGCACCCTTGTCGGCCACTCGGCGAACCTTGCGCAACTCGTCCATCAGGTTCGACTTCGTGTGGAGCCGGCCGGCGGTGTCGGCGAGCACCACGTCGGCACCGGACGCCGCCGCGTGGGCGATGCCGTCGAAGATCACGGCGGAGGGATCGCTGCCCTCCGCGCCGCGGACGATCTCGGCCCCACAACGATCAGCCCAGGTCGACAGCTGCTCGGCGGCCGCTGCCCGGAACGTGTCGCCGGCGGCCATCACGACCTTGAGGCCGTCGTCGGAGAGCTGCTTGCCGACCTTGCCGATCGTGGTGGTCTTTCCGACGCCATTGACGCCGACGAAGAGCCAGATGCTGGGGGCCTCGTCGGCGCGGCGCATGTCGATAGGTGCGAGCAGTCGTGTGGTCATCTCGGATTTCACGGCCTCGATGAGCTGGTCCGGCGTGGTGATACCCCGCTCCTTGACCGTCGCCCGCACGGCTTCGAGCAAGGCAGTGGTCGGGCCGAGGCCGACGTCGGCACGGATCAGTGCTTCCTCCAGATCGTCCCAGGTCTCGGCGTCGATTGCGCTGCGCCCGCGGATCGAGCCGAGCGCGCCGGAGAACGCACCACGAGCACGGGCGAGGCGGTTACGGAACGTGGCCTTCTCGACGACGGGGGCTTCGTCGACGGGGGCTTCGTCGACGGGCGCTGCGGCACCTGAATCGGCGACCTCGGCCTCGTCGAGCGCTTCGAGATCGCCCGGAGCGACGACGGCCTCGGCATCGGTGTCGGCCTCCGCCGGGAGTAGATCCGGCTCGGCAGTCGCCACCGACCCACCGCCGGGCGCGGCATCGGACCCAGGCGGAATTGCACGTCCCGATCTGGTCGAGACGAGGTAGAAGCCACCGACGAGAACCAGCAGGACGCCGATGACGATGGGGATGAGGACGGCGTTCGACATGGCACGCAGCCTATGGCTTGTCCGCGTCTTCCCTGAGCGCCCGCCGCCACCGCCGTTCTGAGACACGGCTCAGTGCTCCTCCGCCCCGATCCGGGCCCGACGCCGTACGGTGTTCAACGCCCGTTCGCTCCGACCCCGACGCCGCGGAGGCCTCATGTCCGAATCCCAAGCCCTCGAACTGCGCCCCGAACCGACGAACCCGTCGGTGCTCCTCGAGCGCATCCTGTTCGAGATGAAGAAAGTGATCGTCGGCCAGGATCGGGCAATCGAGCGGATGATCGTGTGCCTGCTCGCCAACGGCCACTGTCTCCTCGAGAGCGTCCCGGGCCTCGCCAAGACGCTGTCGGTCGAGACGATGGCGCGAACCGTCGGCGGCTCCTTCAACCGCATCCAGTTCACTCCCGACCTTCTCCCCGCCGACATCGTCGGCACCCGCATCTACCGGGCGTCGAGCGAGCAATTCGATGTCGAGCTGGGACCGGTGTTCGCCAACTTCGTGCTGGCCGACGAGATCAACCGCGCCCCGGCGAAGGTCCAGTCGGCGCTCCTCGAGGTCATGGCCGAGCGGCACGTGACCGTCGGCGGAACTACCTACCCGGCCCCCGTTCCGTTCCTAGTCCTGGCGACGCAAAACCCGATCGAGAATGAGGGCGTCTACCCCCTCCCCGAGGCGCAGCGAGACCGGTTCCTCATGAAGATCGTTCTGGGCTACCCCACGCCGATGGAGGAGCTCGAGATCGTCAACCGCATGGGCGTCACTCCCCCGCAGCCGGCCGAGGTCGTCTCGTTGACCGAGGTTCAGCAGCTTCAGGCAGCAGCGGACCAGTGCTACTGCGACCGCAGCGTCGTCGAGTACGCCGTGAATCTCGTCCTGGCCACTCGCACGCCACAGAACTACGGCCTCGCCGACCTCAACCAGTTCCTCGAGTTTGGTGCCAGCCCCCGAGCCAGCCTCGGCCTGGTGCGCGCCGGACGTGCGATGGCGCTGCTTCGTGGCCGCAACTACGTCGTTCCTCAGGACATCTTCGATGTCGCACCCGAGATCATGCGCCACCGGCTCGTCCTGACGTACGAAGCACTGGCAGCAGACGTCGACGCCGAACAGATCATGGCCCGGGTGATGTCGACCGTCCCCGCTCCAGCGATCCAGCCATCGCAGATCCAGGGCCCCACCGACTCGTACTACCGCTCAGCGACCGACTCGCAGGCCTGGAGCGCCTGACGCTCATGGCCCGCCGCTCCTCGCCGACCGCCGACGCGCCCCTCGCGTCCCCCATGGGCGATCGCCGGTCGGCCGATGTCCTGCGGCGCCTCGAGATCGACGTGAACCGGCGGCTGGACGGCATCTTGCACGGCGACCACCGTGGTCTCGTCCCCGGTCACGGTTCGGAACCGGGCGAGGCCCGCGAATACCAGGCGGGTGACGACGTCCGGCGGATCGACTGGAACGTCACCGCCAGGATGAACGACCCCCATATCCGGGAGTCTGTCGCTGATCGGGAACTCGAAACGTGGATCGTCGCCGACCGTTCGGCGAGCCTCGACTTCGGCACCGTCACGTGGGAGAAGCGGGACCTGGTTCTGGCCGCGGCCGCCGGGGTTGGGTTCCTCACATCGCGTGGCGGTAACCGCATCGGCGCCATCGTGTCAGGCTCCGACGGTGTGGTCACCGTCCCCGCTCGCCAGGGTCGCAAGCACCTGCTTTCGGTCCTTCACCAGATCCAGGGCGCCACTCGCGCCGACGCCGCTCCTCCGATGGACCTCGCAGGGATCCTCAAGCGTGCGGCCTCGGTCTCCAGACGCCGCTCGCTGGTCGTCGTGATCTCCGACTGGCTCGACGAACCCGAGTCGTGGCGCCACGCGCTGGCAACCCTCGGGGTACGCCACGAGGTGCTGTGCATCGAGGTCGTCGACCCTCGTGAGCTCGCCCTGCCCAAAGTCGGCGTGCTCACGCTGATCGACACCGAAACGGGTCGTACCCGTGAGATCGACACCAACAACAAGGGTCTCCGCGAGCGGTATGCCGCGGCCGCGGCCGACCAGCGAGCGGCGATCCACCTTGCGATCGCCGGAACCGGCGCCCACCACCTTCGCCTCCGAACCGACAGCGACTGGCTGCTCGACCTCGCCCGCCACGTTGCGTCGACAAAGCGCCGCCAGGCCAACGTCGGCGGCCACCCATGAACCGATGCTTCTCATGATCGGACGCTTCTCATGAACGGACTCAGCCCATGAGTTGGAGCTTTCTCTCCCCCGACCGCCTCTGGTGGCTCCTCGCTGTCGCAGCAATGGCCGTCGCCTACGTGCTGCTTCAGTTCCGCACGAAGACGTACGCCATCCGCTTCTCGAACCTCGACCTCCTCGACAAGGTCGCCCCCAAGCGGCCTGGGTGGCGTCGACACGTCATCGCCGGCGTCTACCTCCTGGCGCTCGCCTCTCTCGTCGTCGCGATGGCTCAGCCGTTGGCGACCGAGCGGGTTCCCAAGGAGCGCGCCACCATCATCCTGGCTATCGACACCTCATTGTCGATGCAGGCAACCGATGTGAGCCCGACCCGCATCGACTCGGCCAAGGTCGCCGCCCAGAAGTTCGTCACGTCGCTCCCCGAGAAGCTGCAGCTCGGCTTGGTGACGTTCAACGGCAACACTCGCCTGATGGTCCCGCCCAGCACCGACCGATCCAGCGTCACCCGTGCGATCCAGAGCCTCCAGCTCGACGAAGGCACAGCCATCGGCGACGCCGTGAAGACGTCCCTCGACGCCATCGCTGCCGTTCCCGAGGATGAGAGCGGCAAGAAGGCGCCGGCGGTGATTGTGCTGCTGTCCGACGGCAAGACCACGGTCGGCACACCGACCGAGGACGCAATCGAACCGGCGACTTCGGCCAAGGTTCCCGTTTTCACCATCGCCTACGGCACCCCCGACGGCGTGGTCGAGGTGACCGACCCGGCGTCGGGTGTCAGCCAGCAGGTCAGCGTTCCCGTCGACGAGGAAGCACTGGCTCAGCTCGCCGAGGGCACGGGCGGCGAGGCGTTCACCGCTGCGTCGGAGTCCGACCTCACGTCGGTGTACGCGAAGCTCGGTAGCGCCATCGGTTACGACGAAGAGGAACGCGAAGTCACCTGGAAGGTGCTCGCGGGTGGGCTTGCCGCTCTCGGACTCGTCGGTGGGCTCTCGTTGGCCTGGTTCCAACGCCTGCCCTGACGGAACCCTGATCCTGCGGGATACATTGACTCGATGCGTCCGCTTCCCCGCTTCAGCGTCGCCGCGTTCGGCGTGGCCCTGGTCCTCGTCGGTTCCGCATGCGGCGACGACGACATCTTTCCGCGCGACGAGTTCGTGAGCCAGGTCGTCGAGATGGGCGTGACCAAGCCGGTCGCCAACTGCGCCTACGACCAGATCAAGGGCAACAAGTCGATCATGGCCGAATTGCAGCGCGCCGGAGGGCCCAACTCGAACATCTCGTCGAAGGTAACCGACGAGATGGCCCCGATCCTGGCGCGCTGTCTGCTGGCTGCCGAGAAGGACGCCAAGTCGTCGACCACCACGACGACTGAGAAGGGCTGAACAGGACCGGCCCGCTGGCCGGACGGCCAGCGTCGCAGCTACACGGACGCCGCGGCTCCCACCTTCTCGCTGAGGACGCGTGAGGAACCACCCGGTTCCATCGTGACGCCGTAGAGGACATCCGCGGCTTCCATCGTGCGCTTCTGGTGGCTGACGATCAGAAGCTGCGCGGTCGATCGGAACTCGGCGACGAGCGCGAGGAACCGGTGCAGGTTCACGTCGTCGAGCGCCGCCTCGACCTCGTCCATCACGTAGAAGGGCGAGGGGCGGCTGCGGAACACTGCAAACAGGTATGCCAACGCGACCAGTGAGCGTTCACCACCGGAGAGCAGCGACAGCTTGCGGACGTTCTTGCCCGACGGGCGCGCTTCGATCTCAATTCCGGTGTCGAGCAGGTTTGCGGGATCGGTCAGGGTCAACCCGCCCTGGCCGCCGGGGAACAGCATGTCGAAGAGGGCCCCGAAGTTCTGGGAGACGTCGGCGTACGCCGACGCGAACACGTTGACGATCTCCTCGTCGACGGCCTTGATGACCTTGGCCAGTTCCTTGCGAGTCGTGCGGATGTCGTCGAGCTGGGCTTCGAGGAACTGGTGACGTTCCTGGAGTGCCTCGAACTCCTGCAGGGCCAGCGGGTTGATCGGACCCATCAGTCGAAGGTCGCGCTCGAGCTCTCGCAGGCGAGCCTGAGGAGACATGCCATCGGGCAGCGACGGGCATTCGGCGGCGATGGCGGCGTCGGGTTCCGAGTCGAGCTCTGATCGCACCGACTCGGTTGCTGCTTCCAGCCGGAGCTTCGTTTCGGCGTCGGAGATCTCGGCGCGCTGCTGGCGTTCGCGCACCTCCTCCAGCTCCTTCTCCTTCGCTGCCCGCTGCTTGCGCAGCGATTCGAGCTGTGCCCCGACTGCACGGGACTTCTCGGACTGGCGGCGGCGGGCCTCGCGCAACACACCGAGCACCTCCTCCAC
>JAIBBP010000176.1 GCA_019694615.1 Microthrixaceae bacterium
GCACGCTCACGATGACGATCGCGACGAGCGCCTCGAGCAGGGTGCCGCCTTGTTGGGACCTTGAGCGCGACGTTCCATCCGCTCCAAGCGGATGGATCTCTGGCGGCCGTCGCCGCCCGTCGTCGAGGTTCAGTCGCATCGTTCGATGGCCGCGCCGCCACGGCCGGGGGGTGTGTGTTCTACCGTCGCGGCCCAGCGCCCACGACGAGTCGAACTACCACCGTGACGGGCCGCGGCCCGCCGTGTCAAGAGCGAAAGACCCTCATTCCGCCGGGTAGCGCTCCCACGCGCCGATCAGTCAGGGAGTGCAGATCAGCCCGACAAGTTGGGCGCACAACAGCCCAGCCTGTGCCGGGAGAGCCGAGTTCCCATCCGAGCCGTCCGAGCCATCGGACCCATCCTGAGGATTGCGGTTTCCAGCCCCCTTCGTTCCCTTCAGACCCTTGGGTCCTTTCCCACCAAAAGTCCCAGATGGGCCACCGTTAGCTGCGGCCGCCGCTCGGGTGAGCGTCGAGGCGTTGACAGTGACCGACCCTGTCGTGCCGACGTGGGTGAGCGCGACTGATGGACCGCCCGCACCGCCACCTCCGCCACCTCCGCCACCGCCACCGCCACCTCCGCCACCGCCGCCTCCAGGGCTTGCCTGCAGCGAGGAGTTCGCCGTGCCGCCCTTGCCACCTTTGCCGCCTGCACCGCCGATCCTGCCGGCACCGCCGGCACCGCCAGCACCGCCGCTGGTGGCGGCAACGGATGAGGACGAAACGGTGACCTCGGAGTTGTGGGCGTATACGGCGAACGAGCCACCGCCAGCCGCTCCGCCAGCGCCACCGCCACCACCGGTGCCACCACCACCACCAGAGCCGCCGCCGCCACCCCATGTTGAGGATCCAGTAGCTCCGCCGCCGCCGCCACCACCACCACCACCACCGGAGGCGCCGGTGCCACCGCTACCGCCGTTGCGGCCGACCCACAACACGTCGGCCAGCCCAGCGTCATTGGCGCCACCGGTTGCACTTCCGCCGCCGATGCCACCGGTGCCACCCGTTCCGCCCAGTGCTCCGTCTGAGCCGCCATAGTGACAATTGCCAAACTGCCCGCCCGCTGCACCGCCCCCGCCGTTGTCTCCCGAAGTTTCTTTTCGATTCCCCGAGCAATCGAAGGTGCTGCCCCGTCCGCCGAGCCCGCCTGTGCCCGATACGGCAACCCCAGCCCCACCGCAGCTGAGTCCACCGTCATTGGCACTCGAGCTGTGGTTGCCGCCATTGTTGCCGGCGCAGCCGGGTGTACTTGCACTGCCGTCCGGTCCGGAAGCTCCATCGATCCCAGGGCTTGCCGAAACGACGCTGTTAACCACGGTGACGTCCGAGCCACCGATCGCCCGGATTCCGTAGGCCGACGACCCGGCGCCCTGCGCGGTACCCGACGCGATGTTGGAGTTCGAGATGGTCAACGTCGCCCCGGTCGCGAGGAGGCCGGTGGCGTTCAGTCCGGTCGCCTTGACGACGGTGAGGCCGTCGATCTCCAGACCTGTCGAGTTGGCGATCGAGACTCCCGTCGTGGATTCCGTCGCCGTACCCGTCACGTCGATGGTGAGGTTCTTGAGCTTGGTGACCGGAACCGTCGCTGGCGACAGGCCGGCAGCGGTCACGCCGACCGGGTCCCCGCCGCCAGCCTTCTTGTTGATCACGGTCGCAATCGGCGTCGACGGGACTTGGAAGTCGTTGTCGTAGCCGCCAGTGACCGAGATGCCCTGTCTCATCTCGAACCCTTCGTAGGGTCCGGGACCGGCGATCAAAACGTCGGTGAGCTGCGGGGTTTGGGTGTACGCCCGGTTCACGGCGTCAGCGACCTTCGCACACGGATTCGAGAGCGCCCCGCACGATGCCGCGTCGGTCGAACCACCGGTTCGCACGAAGACCTTCCCGGATCGCACGTTCACCGTGGCGAACGCCGTGGACGTGAGACCGAGCTGGTCGGTCGCGACGAGCTTCACCTGGTACTGGCCGACCGTCGTGAACGTGTGTGACACCGAGGACGATGCACTGCTACCGCAGGAGCTGCACGCAGCGACCGGTGCCGACCCGTCTCCGAAGTCCCAACTCGACCCGGCGTCGTCCAACGGCTCCTCGTAGGAGGTGAGCGTGCCGGTGAACGTGACCGGCTTGTTCTCTACCACGTTGATCGGCGGAGGCGCCGGGGCCGTGATCTGGGCCCGGGGGCGCCGCAGGCGCGGCGCAACAGCGACCTCGTACCAGTCGCTCCACACGCCGTCTGCGTTCTTGACTCGGAGGCCGGCCTGGTAGGCGGGGCACCCCACGAGCACCGTGGTGAAGGTTCGTGTCAGAACGGTCGGTGCGGTCGTCGTCTCGATCGAACCTCCGCCTCCGATGCCCGATCCGCACGGGACACCATTCGTGGTCGGCCCGCCGCGGTCGAAGTCCCACTCGAACTCGACGAGCGTGCCGCCGCGTAGATCCCTCGAGGACGACGGGTCGAACGACACTAGAACGTTTCGCTGAACGTCGGTGGGAGCGAACGTGAACCTTGCTTCGGGCTTGCACCCGGGCCGGCAGTACGAGTCGGAGCGGCGGGTTGCGACGGCGACGACGTTGGCCTGTGTGGAGTTGGCCGACTCGACGGTAAACCTAACTGTCTGACAATCGGGGTCGAGCGAGAAGCCGTCGGCCGCCGTACACACGGCGGTGGCGCTGGCGACCCCTTGCGCAAGGTCGTCGGCTGTGGTTGTCCCTGAGGTGGTCGTCGTCAACAACGGATCGGTCTGGGTGAAGTCGAGGGAACCGGTTACGGCGTTGTTGGGACAGACTCGCCGGAACAACGTTTGGCCCTTGCTCGTCAGCGAGGACGAGTCGGCGGCGAGGCTGTAAACGATCCGCTGCTTCGTCGCGTTGACCATGACAAACTTGGGAGTTCCACCGGCACCAGTGCCGCCGGGACAATCGGTCATCGACGTGCCGGTGGTGGGGCTGACGATCACCAGTGCCGACGCCGCGTCATTGGTGAGCGCCCAGTTGATGCTGTCAGTCCCCGACTCGTCGATCGTCCACCCGCGGATCTGGTTGAGGGTCGCCGACGACGTCATCGACCAGCTCGCGAGGCCGGTCAACAGAATCCCGCTCAGCAGCGCAGCGATCATGACCTCAACGAGTGCGTATCCGCCCGTTCCCCCTCGGCCGGCGCGCCACCGACGAATGAACGAGCTCAGACGGCTATGCATGTGATCCTCCACGTGATCACGGGCGGCCACGGCACCAGGGGTGGGTCAGACTGCATGAAGATCCAACCGCCGGTGTCGTAGAGCGGAGCGACACGGTCGGTGTAGTAGGAAGTCGTCGCGACGACCGCACCGTTGGGCCGCTCGATGTTCATCGCATACTGCCGCCCGGTGGGTGCCCTGAATGCGTCG
>JAIBBP010000255.1 GCA_019694615.1 Microthrixaceae bacterium
GGCGATCGCCGAGACGACGATCGCCACCCTCGACGTTCTCGCAGCCACGGCCGCGGCCATGGTCAGGGCGCTCGGCAGGTAGCCGTCGTCGCTGCCGTGGTGCTCGGACAGCACGACCGCGGCTGCGCCGTTGGAGTCGGCCCATTCGGCCATCTCCAGCGCGGCCGAGTAGCGGTCGGCCACCGCAACCCCGGCGAAACCGGGGTTGCGGAGGTCGAACCGCAGGATCAGAGTCGGCGTGATCGGTCAGGTCCCGACGGTGCTGGTGTAGATGTAGTGGCCGCCGGGGCCGTCGAAGTCGAAGACCGCTGTCGAATGATCCAACGGACCTACTCGGATCTTGACGGCGCTCGGCAATGCCGGGAGCGGGATGAACCCGCCGGCGAGGTCCTCGTTGAAGATCGATGCCACCGAGAACGCCGTATCGAGCAATCCGGTGAAGACTCCTGCGGTGGGCAGCAGCAGCTGGACGCCGACGCCGACGATGGCGTCGGGGTTCCCGAAGCCTTCGAGGATCGCAACGATGAAGCTGCCGGCAGCGCTCAGGAAGTTGCCGAGATTCGAGACGATGAGGTCGATGAGCTGTTCCTGGGTGGGGGGAACCGCTGACCCCGCGATGAGGATGTCTAGGGACTGCTTCATCACGGGCACCAGGGCCGAATCCAACAGGTCGGAGATCGCACACCCAACGACGAACGGCGGGGCATTTCGGTTCATCACGAAGCTCAGCGTGCCGAAGATCTCGAAGGGTGCTGTCTGCAACAACACGTCACCGATGTCGAGGTTCTGCGCTCCGGCAAACGGGATGTCCGCGCTCCCGGCAGGCACGGCGACGGTGGTTCCGGCCGGGGCGGCATCGGGCTCGGGCAGAGCGCCGGAGCGACACTGCGAGGAGATAGACGCCGCCGACGATCCGGGAACCCCGAGCTTGGAGCGGAACCCGACCTGGATGACATACGGCCGGTCGCCCGCCGTGACCTGGCTGTTCTTCGTGACGACCTTGATCGTGGCCGGCTTCACCTTCCAGGTGATCGGCGCCGGGCCGCCCGGCGTGCACGCCGACACCACCATCGCTGCGCACACCAGCAGCGACGCGATCGAGAACTTCCGCATTGTCGATTGACCCCCTCCGGATCCAGCTTCGAGCCCGGTGACACCGAGCGCACCCGAAGCTACCCGTCAGAAGGAGATCTCAACACGAATCCCGGAAAACTCATCGCCCCCGAACCCGTTCTGTTGTACAAAGCGCGCGCCCTGCCGCGCGCTTTGTACAACAGAACGGGTTTGGCGGGGGCGGCTCACGAACTCTCGGGAATCCAGTTGCCGTGAAATCCGACGGGCACACGATCCGGGAGATGAACCGTCGCCACCGGACCGGAACCCGGGTCCTGCGCCGCCAGCACGCACAGCTCGCTCCGGTTGGTCGCAGCGTCGTGGACCAAGGTGAGATACCAGCCGTCGTCCTCAGCGGCATCGTCGGAACTTGGCACGAAGACGACCTCGCCGATCGTTCGACCCGCGCCGAACGAGAACGCCTCGGTCGCACCGGACACGGTGTCGTAGCGCACCATCGAATCGCCCACGAGATCCTGGCCCGTGCCGCCCGACGGCAGCGTGACCGACGTCGCCCAGCCATAGCGGTGGGGGCGTCCGACGAGGCGCTCGTCTACCCGGGGGAACTCGATTCCCCGGTCGTCGAGCTGTTGTTCGGTAGCCTTACCGGTTCCGCAATCGAGGCGCCAGCGCCACAGTGTCGGCGTGCCGTCGTCGGGGCCGAGCCGAACGCGATCGAACATCCGCGGGTGTCGCACGACGTCGAGCACGACGGTGTCGCCGTCGTCGTGGGCGTTGAGCGGGTGGAACACATAGCAGGGTTCGACCTCGAACCACTGCACGTCCCCGGGCCCGCCTTCGAGCGGCAGGACACCGACGCGCGCCCCGTAGTCGTCGTTCCACGTGTACGGGAGCCTCGCCCCAGTCATCGCCAGATCGACGTCGAACGTGACCGGCAGGTCGTACACGACGAACCGGGTGTCGGTGATCGAGCAGTCGTGCACCATGGGGTTGCCGGGCACCGGGATGTCGACGCTGCGCTCGACGCGGCCGTCGACGCCGACCGTCACGTACTCGATCACCTCGGGCCGCGCCCAGTAGTAGTTCGCAGCGTGCAGCCGCCCGGTTCGGGGGTGACGTTTGGGGTGTGCGGTGAACCCGTTGGGCAGCGTGCCGTCGAAGTCGCTGAACCGAAGGGGCTCGAGGTCGTGGCCTAACTCGAAGGGGCTACCACCGGCCTCCACGATCGCGAACGTGCGGCCAGCGTGCCCGATGACGTTGGTGTTCGCCGCCTCCATGCCAGCATGCCGAACGCCGGGAACCGGTGCTTCACCGAGCGCCTCACTGATCGCAGTCGAACGCACCCAGCGATTGCGGTACCACTCGGCCTCGCCGTCACGGAGACGGATGCCGTGAACCATTCCGTCACCGGTGAACCAATGGTGGTTCGCGGGGTCCGGAGCGGCGAAGGGGTTGGGCCCGTTGCGTAGGTACCGCCCGTCGAGTTCAGGCGGCAGCGTTCCGGTGACCGGCAGGTCGAACGCCGTGTGCTCGGTGTGCACCGGCGCGTACAGACCTTCAAGGTAGCGATTCGTCGTGACAGTCATTACACTGTTATATAACGCAGTTACGCCACCCGCAATCCCCCGAATCGAGGAGAACTCGAAGTCCATGGCCCGACCCGCCGACCCGTCCGTCCGCACCGCGCTCATCGAGGCCGCGGCGCGTCGAGTCGCCGACGGTGGCGTGGACGCGCTGAGTCTCCGCCGGGTCGCCGCAGATGTCGGGGCCTCGACGCAGGCGGTCTATACCCATTTCGGCAGCAAGGACGACCTCGTCCGCTCCGTCGTCGAGGAGGCGTTCGCCCGACTCGACGACGAGGTGCGGGCGGTGCCGGTGACCGACGATCCGCTGCACGACCTCGTCGAGGTCGCCGCCGCGTACCGACACAACGCGTTGATCAACGCCCACCTCTACCGGGTGATGTTCGAGGTCAACCCACTGGCGCTCACGTCACCCGCCGCCCACGTCGAAAGCGCGGGCACCGACGCTCCCCCGGAGAAGTCCGAGATCGGCCTCCATGCGTTCGCGGCGATGGTCGAGCGTGTGGCCCGCTGCGTCGACGAAGGCATCATCTCCGGCGAGCCCGCCCAACTCGCGCTTCAGGTGTGGGCAACGGCACACGGGGTCGTCAGCCTGGAGATCGCGGGGTTCCTCGACGACGACGGAGCGGACACGTTCGACGGGGCGACGTCGGCGACCTTCCGTGGACTGGTGCGCGGTTCACGGCCCTGAGTACGCGAGAGTTGTGCCTCGACGGGAGGGAGTCGGGCATGAGCTCTGGAACGATCGCGATCGAGAACGAGGGCACACCGGTCGTGGTCGCCGACAACCCTCCGGAGGTGGTCGCCGACCGGACCTACCACCTGGAGATTTACGCGATCTCCTTCTCCGGACTGCTGCTGGAGATCGCGTACACCCGGGTCGTCTCCTTCAAGCTCTTCTACTACTACACGTACCTCGTCATCGGGCTCTCACTCCTCGGCATCGGCGCCGGGGCCGTGCTGGTCGCCGTGTCCGCGCGGGTCAGGAAATCCCCGACCGACCGGGTGCTGCTCGTCGGCAGCCTGTGGTCGGCCGTCAGCATCACGGCCTCATATCTGGTCGTCGCGAAGCTCGGCATCGCGTCACTCAAGGTGTGGGACTACGGGACCGGCGCGTCGTTCAGCACCCTCGCCCGGCTCGTGATCATCTGTGTCGGCCTGTTCGCGTCCTTCGTGGGCATCGGGGTGATGATCGCCACCCTGTTCGGTCGCCGCACCGACGGGATCGGCAAGCTCTACTTCGCAGACCTCGTGGGCGCGGGTGTCGCCTGCGCTGTCGCCGTACCGATGGTCAGCTGGATCGGCCCGCCCCGCATGATCACGCTCGCGGCGTCGATCCTCGCCGTCGTCGCTCTGTCGATCGCCACCCGAGCGCGGTCTCGTTTCCAGGGGCTGGCTGCGGGGATCGTGACCGCCGCGTTGGCGACGACCGTCGTCTGGCCGGGAGCTCTCCCCGACGTCAAGACCGACGACGGCAAAGGCCGCGCCGAGGACGCCCAATTGTCGCGGTGGAGCCCGATCTTTCGTGTCGACTCCATCGGGACACCCCCGCCTCCCGGCTACACACTCCCCCGCAACCTGCTGCTGCACGACGGCACGCTGGGCTCGATCATCCAGCCGTGGGACGGCACCCGGGCCGGCCTCGACGAGTTTCACTTCGACGACGACCCACGCTCGTTCCCCTTCGCCGTCCGAGGCGGCGACACCGATCGGGTGATGATCATCGGCGCCGCGGGTGGCCACGAGATCTACGCGTCGCTCTACTACGAGGCGACCACGATCGACGCGATCGAGTTGAACCCAGCGACGCATCGCCTCGTCACCGAGGACTACCGCGAGTTCACCGGCCGTCTCGCGGAGCAGCCGGGTGTCAACTACGTCAACGGCGACGGCCGGTCGTTCCTCGCCCGAAGCGACGAACGCTACGACCTGGTGTGGTACCCGGCACCCGACAGCTACTCGGCGACCAACGCCTCAACCGCCGGAGCGTTCGTGCTCTCGGAGAGCTACCTGTACACGGCGGAGGCGATTCGTGACAGCCTCGAACACCTCACCGAGAACGGCATCGTCGCCGCCCAGTTCGGCGAGATCGACTTCGTCAACAAACCCAACCGCACGACTCGATACGCGGCGACCGCGCGGCTCGCTCTCGAGCGGATGGGCATCGACGACGCTGGTTCGCACGTTCTCGTGTCGACGTCGGCGGGTGTTCAGTCGACCGTGCTCGTGAAGCGAACGCCGTTCACCGACGAGGAGATCGGGCGGTTCACCGCACTCGACGACACCGTTCCCGGCACGGAGGCTCGGTACGTCCCGGGGCGGAGCGACAACGACCTCCGTCTCGACGCCGTGCTGACGCTTCCACAACGAGATCTCGAACGGTTCCTCGATGCCTACGAGTACAACGTGTCGGCGATCGACGACGACGCCCCGTTCTTCTGGCACTTCTCGCCGTTCGACACGGTGGTGCGCAACTTCGACCGGCCGATCACCGGGGCGGAGCCCGACCTCGAAGACTCCATCGGCGAGCGCGTCCTGCTCCTGCTGCTGGCCATCGCGACGGTGCTGGCCGCCGTTTTCCTCCTCGCCCCGTTCGTGCTGATGCGTCGAACGTGGCGGGAACTTCCGCGCAAGACGACCTCCGCCCTCTACTTCTCGATGCTCGGGCTGGGGTTCATGTTCTTCGAGATCACGCTCATCCAGCGGCTGATCCTGTTCCTCGGCTTTCCGACCTACTCGCTGAGTGTCACGTTGGCATCGCTGTTGATCTTCACCGGTGTCGGTGCGCTGCTGAGCCCTCGACTCGTCGCCCGGGTCGGGGGCGACCTCCGACGACTGACGCTTCCCCTCGCGGCCGTCGTCGTGACGCTCGGGGCCGGGTACCGGTTCGTCCTTCCGCTGCTCACCGATGCGCTCCTGTCGACGCCGCTCGCGCTACGGATCGCGGTGACGTTCGTCGTGCTCGCCCCGCTCGGCGTGTGCCTCGGCACGTTCATGCCGCTGGGTTTGAGCGCAGTCGCCGACCTGTCAGGCCACGAGCGGGAGTACGTCGCGTGGGGATGGGCGGTGAACGGATTCGCGTCGGTGGTCGGGTCGGTGCTGACGACGCTGGTCGCCATGAGCTTCGGGTTCGACGCCGTGCTCGCCACCGCCGTCGTCGTCTACCTCCTGGCCATCGTGACGCTTCGAGGCCTCCGCCCACCTCTCCCCACCTAGCCCACCTATCCCCACCGCGCCCGTTCTGTCCTGCGAGAGCACCAGACGGGTGGTGCTCTCGCAGGACAGAACGGGCGCGGGTGACGTCAGATCTCGATGACGAGCTTGCCGGTGACGTCGCCGTCGATGAGCCGCTGCATCGCCGCCGGAACACCGTCGAGCCCGAACCCGCCCCCGCCCAGATCGCGATCGAGGACTGGCCGCACCTGTCCGGCGACGACCATCGCGAGCAGCCGTTCGATCGGCTCGTGGTGCTCCGACGCGATCACAAAGGTGAGCCGCTGTCGGACGAAGGGTGACCACATGAGCGCGCGCGCCTGGCGGTCGAGACCACCGAGCCATCGCCCGCCACCCTCACCGCCGACGATCACCAGCGTTCCTCTCGCTGCGAGCAACCGCCGGAGACGGCGAAGGGTGCGGTTGCCACCGATATCGACGATCACGTCGTAGCCCGCCCCACCCGCAAGCCTGTCGAGTTCGGCTTCTGCGGAATCTCCCAAGGTGTGATCAACCACGTGTGCCGCACCGAGGCCACGCACCGCGTCGGCCTTCGGCCCGCTGCACACGGCCGTCACGTCGGCACCGCGAGCAACGGCGATCTGGACGGCGAACGAACCGACTCCCCCGGACGCTCCGAGTATCAACACGCGGTGCCCTTCCCGCACCTCACCGACGTGGTCGACGGCTCGCAACGCCGTGATCCCCGATACCGGCATCGCTGCAGCTTCGACGAAGGACAACGACGACGGAAGGGCGACCAGCTTGTGCTCCGGGGCAACCGCGAGCTCGGCGAACGTGCCGGTGCCGATGCCGAACACGGCATCGCCGACGGCGAACCGCGAAACATCAGCCCCGACGGCCACCACCCTCCCCGCCAGGTCGAGACCCGGGACCGGTTGCTTCTGGCGCCGCAGGCCGAGTGCGGCCCTTGCCACGAGTGGCCTGCCCGCCATCATGTGCCACGTCCCTCGATCGAGGCCGGCCGCGCTCACCCTCACCAGCACTTCGGTGTCGCCGGGAACAGGCCGGGGCACCGCTGTCGCACGCAGCACGCCGGTGTCTCCGTAGCCGTCCTGCACAACAGCGCGCATTGTGTCGGTGGCGGTCCCGATCGTCGTCGTCATACTCGACTATCTCCCTTACTGTGTAAGGTGACGAACTGTAGCCTTACGTTGTAAGCTCGTCAAGGTGTCCGCCCGCCGCACCCCGCTCACCGCGCAACGGGTCTTCGCAACAGCGGTCGCCATTGCCGACGCCGAGGGGATCACGGCGGTCACCATGCGCCGCGTCGCGAGCGAACTCGACGTGGAGGCCATGTCGCTGTACCACCACGTCGCAAACAAGGACGCACTGCTCGACGGCATGGTCGACGCAGTCTTCGCAGAAATCGAACTGCCCCACGCTCGGGGCAAGTGGGTCAACGCCATGACCCGCCGCGCTGAGTCACAGCGCGCCGCGCTCCTACGCCACCGGTGGGCCGTCGGGCTCCTGGAGTCGCGGACGTCCCCTGGCCCCGCTCTCCTGCGCCACCACGACGCGTTCATCGGGCGGTGCCGCAGTGCCGGATTCTCCGTCGAGATGACCGCCCACGCGTTCGCGGCGCTCGATTGCTACGTCTTCGGATTCGTACTCCAGGAGGTCAACCTCCCGATCGACGCCGACACCGACTACGGCGCGGCAGCCACCGAGATTCTCCCCGACGACCTCGCCGACTCCTTCCCGCATTTCGCCGAGTTCGTCGCCGAGGTCGTCGCAAGGCCGGGCTACTCGTTCGGCCGGGAGTTCGGCTACGGGCTCTCACTCCTCTTGCGCGCCCTAGAAGAGGAAGCGCTCCGATAGCTGCACCTGTTCTGTGATGCGTAGCCGCCCCTGCAGGGGCGGCTACGCATCACAGAACAGGTGGCGGCGGGGGCGGCGGGTGGGGACCGCCGGCTGGCAAACGAAGTCAGACCTGATCGAACACGGTTGCCAGGCCGTCGACCATCCATCGCAGGTCGTCGGGCACGTCCTGGTGGAGCGGCTGCCGACGGCTGAGCGCCTCCACCAGGTCGACCGCATCACCCCGGAGAACCAGGTCCGCCGGGTCACCGGCGATGTTATCGCGCACCCTGACGCTCGCTCCGATCTCGACGGCGAACCCGACATCGGGACGAACCGCATCGACCACCAACGTTCCCCGACCGCTGGCATCGCTGTTCACCGCGAACGCCGGACTGAGCGCCGCTGCGTACTCAAGACACGCCGTCACCTCGTCGGGTTCCTCCACTGCGTCGATCGCCATCGGGAACAGAATGTCCCGCTCGTGGACCCAGGAGTCCCACAGCGCGTGATGCGCCATGGCCGAGATCGAGACGTGACCCAGAGGGGACTCCGCCAGCGCGACCCAGCCAGCGTCGTCGAGGCTCGTCAGCACCTTGTCGAGTGCGCCGCTCGACGCGGCCAACCGATCGAGCGCCTCGGCTGGGGAGAGTCCCGCAGCGCTGTCGACCATGGCAGCGGGCGACGCCACCGGATCGAACGACTCCAGGAACCGAGTCGGCTCGCCGCGTGCGCCTTGAGCCGCCGAGATCGCCCAGAAGCCGAATGCGGACTCCAGGTGGACGACGACGTCGCGGTTCGACCACCCGTCGCACCGACTGGGATGCGCCCACTCGTCGGGCCCGAACTCCGCGAGCGATGCCAGCAATCGGCGGCGTTGGCGCACGTTCGGCTCGAGGATCGCCGACGGCGGGCGGTCGAGGACGACGAGCGGATCGGTGCCGTACCTGGGGCGCAGTTGCATGCTCCGATGCTGCGCCGAGTTCGACCGCTCGGCAAGTGGCGAGATCGCCACCTTTCGATACGATTCCCGCCATGAGCCTCAGTCGAGAGCGCAAACCCGGAGAGCCGGTTCGGGTGGGTGTGCTCGCCTACGACGGTTGCTACGCGGCCGAGATCTTCGGCCTCACCGACCTCCTCCGAATCGCGAACCTCGTCGCGACGGGATCAGGCCAACCCTGCCCGTTCGCCGTCGAGGTGCTGGGCGCCACCGACACGATCACCGCCGCCGGCGGGTTCGGGCTCGCTCCTCAGCGATGGCACCGGCGGCTCGACGTGCTGGTCGTTCCCGGGTTCGAGCTCATCCCGGGGATCGACGTCAAACCCCTGCTCGCCGAGCGAGCGGCCGAGGTGGGGTTCATCCGCTCGCTAGGGACCCGCGGGTGCACCGTCGCGTCCGTGTGCGTCGGCGCTTACCTGGTCGCAGCCGCGGGGCTGCTGGACGGTCGACGAGCGACAACCTCGTGGTTGTTCGCGGACGACCTTGCCGCTTGCACCCCCACCGCGACGATCACGCCTGACGCGATGCTCGTCACCGACGGGAGCGTCACCACCTCCGCGGCATTCAGTGCGGTGCACGACCTGGCGATGGACCTCGTGCGCCGGCACGGCGGCGAATCCGTCGCTCGACAGACCGCACGCATCACCCTCGTTCCAGACAACCGGACCAGCCAGGCGCCGTACGTCGACCGTCGACCGGCCAACCGCCCCGGCCTCACCGACGACGTGACCAACTGGCTCGCCGAACGACTCGCCGACCCGTACGATCTCAGCCGCTTGGCGGCGGCGTTTCACCTGAGCACGCGCACGCTGCTCCGACGCTTCGGCGCCGAAGCCGGCACCTCGCCACTGGTGCGCCTGCACGATCTGCGGGTTGCGCGCGCCCAACGACTCCTCGAGTCGACCGACCTGTCGAGCGACGATGTGATGCGAAGCGTCGGTTATCGCGACGCTGGCTCGTTCCGTCGCCAGTTCGTCACCCGGGTCGGCATCACACCGGCCGCCTACCGGCGCCAGTTCCAAGGAATTGCCGAGAACTGAAGCCAGGACGCGCTCCTACGATGTCGTGATGACGAGCTGGAGCGATGCGACGAAGGTGCACGAGTACGTCGGCCGCGTCGGTCGACTCGAGGCCCGTAAGGAGGGTGAGCGCGAGCTCGTGGAGGTCCTGCCACAGCGTGTTCGTCATGCGATCGATCTCGGGTGCGGCGATGGTCGGCTCATTTCGCTGATCCTCGACGCTCGACCGGAGACGACCCGGGTTAGAGGCCTCGACAGCTCTGCGCCGATGCTGGAGTTGGCTCGCAACCGGTTCGCAGACGACGAGCGCGTGACGATCGAGGAGCACGATCTCAACTTCCCTGTCGCCGAACCCGAGGGTACCGCCGGTACCGCCGGCGCCGACGTCGTCGTGTCGGGGTTCGCGATCCACCACCTGCGACATGAGCGCAAGAGGTCGCTGTTCGAGGAGGTCGTCGGAGCGCTGCACCCCGGAGGGGTGTTCGCCAACCTGGAGATCGTCCAGTGCGCCACACCAGAGCTCGACGCCGAGTTCCAACGCCGCATCGACCGGCCAGGCGGTGACCCCGAGGACATCCTCGCAGCCGTCGAACCCCAGCTCGAATGGATGCGCGACGCCGGCCTTGTCCAGGTCGACTGCAACTGGCGATGGCGAGGAATGGCGCTGCTCGTCGGCCAGAAGCCGGCCTGAGCGGAGGGGGTGCTGGCACCCCCACAGGAAACGGGTCTCCCCGATGTCGACGCGCCGATCGTTTCGGCAGAATCGGGGAATGAGCAAACGACCATCACTCATCCGATCCCTGAGCCTCGGCGCCGTCGCTCTCGCCCTGCCCCTGACGGGGTGTGGCGACGACAAGGCCGACGACGCAGCGGACTCAGCGAGCCCCGCGACGACCGAGGCGCCGGCATTCGACGCCTTCTGTCAGGCAGTCATCGCCGCCGACGCCGCAGCCAACGCCCTCAGCGGGCCCGACGACCCGACGCCCGAAGCCATCGAGTCGGTGAAGGCCGCGTTCGAGGCGGTCGAGTCGGCGGCCCCCGAGGAGATCGCGACCGAGGTGGCGACGATGGTCAAGACCGGTTCCGAGCGGCTCGAGTCGGAGACCGGCGAGCCCGGTGAGGGATTCGCCGAGGCGGCCAAGACGACCTATGGCTTCGTCGAGGACAACTGCGGGTTCGGCACCCTTGCCGTCACGGCGAAGGACTACTCATATGACGGGATGCCCGCCGACATGGCCGAGGGAGCGTCTCTCGTCACCTTGAAGAACGCCGGTACCGAGCTGCACGAGATGGTCTTCGTCAGGGTCAACGACGACGTGACCGAGTCCACCGACGAGCTCCTCGCACTGCCGGAGGAGGAGGCGATGTCGAAGGTCGAGCTCAAGGGCACGATCGTGGCGATGCCCGGTGAGACCACCCAGTCCACCGTCGACCTCGAGGCCGGCCGCTACCTCGTGGCGTGCTTCATTCCGGTCGGGCTCACGCCGGAGTCCATGGCGTCAGGGGCCGAGCCGGAGGGGCCGCCCCACTTCACTCAGGGCATGGTCCACGACCTCACGATCGATTAGCCAGAGCGTCAACCCGTCCGTTGGCACGACCTGCGCGGCCTGCCGTGCGCTTCGTGCCAACGGACGGGCTCTGACCGGACCGCTATGTTGTCCGCCGTGCCGATCACGGTCGTCGTCGCCGAAGACGCCCTTCTTGTCCGCGAAGGAATCGCCCGACTCCTCGATCTCCAGTCGGAGATCGAGGTCAGCGCGTTGGTGGGCGACTTTCCGTCGCTGATCGCCGCCGTCGAAGCCGATCCGCCCGATGTCGTCATCACCGACATCCGGATGCCACCGACGGGCACCGACGAAGGAATCCGCGCCGCTACCGCGTTCCGGGAGTCACACCCCGAACTCGGGGTGGTGGTGTTGTCGCAGTTCGCCGAGCCGGCGTACGCGCTGAGCCTGCTCGAAGGAGGTTCCCAACGTCGGGCGTACCTCCTCAAGGAGCGTCTGTCGGAGCCCCGCCAGCTCGTCGACGCCATCGTCGAGGTCGCAGGAGGCGGGTCGGTGATCGACACGAGCGTCGTTGAGGTCCTCGTGTCGGCGCGCAGCAAGGCGGCGGCGTCGCCGCTCGACCGCCTCACGCCCCGCGAACGCGAGGTTCTGCACGAGATCGCCCAAGGCCGCAACAACGCCGCTGTCGGAGCGGCCCTGTTCCTCTCGGAGCGTGCCGTCGAGAAGCACATCAGCTCGCTGTTCTCGAAGCTCGGGCTCACCGAGGAGCCCGACACCCACCGCCGGGTGAAGGCAGTTCTGCTCTATCTCGCGGACGCCGACTGACGGCACCCATCGGGGCGGCCTGGTCTGCCGCCCGACCGGACACCTTGCAAGAACCCAGCGGAATCTCTCCAGCCGGGAGGTTTGAG
>JAIBBP010000101.1 GCA_019694615.1 Microthrixaceae bacterium
GCACCGTTGCCGTACCAGAACCGGAGATTCCGCTCCCGCCGTACCCGACGGTCGCGTTCCGCTTTCTCTGCTTCGGATCGTGCTTCGGCCTTCCGGCGTTCGGCTTCTTGGCGGGTACGGCGCAACGAATCCTTCTGTGCTTGTTCCAGCAGGTCTTTCTCGGCGTCTGGGTTCACCGCCGCCGCGTCCGCCACCGCACCGGCCTGCTCCGGCGACAGCCGGCCCTCGCGTACCGCGTCAGAGGTCGCGCCGAGGCCGGCCAACCGCTCCGATGTTTCCAGATCGGCTTTGGCGCGGCCTGGGGTGGTTCCCAACTGGTTGGCCAGCCAGTCCGCCGGTGACGCGAACCGGTCCTGTTCCCACTGCTTCGCCTCTGCGGCGCGTGCGGTCATCAGCACCCGACCCGATTCGGCCAACCGTTGCACCGACGCGAACGCTTTCATCACCTCCGGCGCCCAGCTCAACGGCACATCCTGAGGTTCCAGCGACCCGATCAGCGCTCGCAACGGTTCACCCGCAGCCAGGATCTCCGCAGCCAACGCTGACTTCGGTGGTTTCTGGGCCCGGACCCGGGGAGGCGAACAGGTGTTCGATGCCATACATCAACCGTACCCACGACCACTGACACTTAAGCCTCTCGGCTGGAGAAATCCGGCCGGCAGGCACGAGCCCGATGGAGACCGACACCGCCGACTCCGTCGCCCAACCCATGCGTGACCTACCCCAGCGCCCCAGCACTAGCTACTAGATGATTGGTTCCAAGGGATGCGCCGGCAAGGCCAGGTGGCAGTCCTCCCCCATGCGGGCAATCCGTGCTGGATGTGCGAGACGACGTTACGTCCGCACCACCATTCGCTGCCGTCTGTCGCTGGCCGGCGGGGGAAACCGTCGGTGCCACGGACGGACCGGCACGAGGTCCTCCACATCATGGCGACGGACAACGCGCGTAAACCATGTGCAGGAACGGCCCTGAGAGGGCACGAAATGCACACGGTTCCGATACGGCGGGACCATGAGCACGGCGGACCCCTCGGCACTATTCGTCTAGGTGTAGAAGGGGTTCTCTCCGGCGGCGTGGTCGGTGGCGTCGATGACGTCGGTGACGTCGGGGATGAGGTCACGGATCTGTCGCTGAATACCCTCGGTGAGGGTCATCTTGCTCGCCGCGCAGCCCTGACAACCGCCGCCCATGGTGATGTAGACCTTGTTGGCGTCATCGACGCCGATCAGCGTTGCGAACCCACCGTGCGCCGCCAAGCTCGGGTTGATCGCCTGTTCAAGGAGTTGCTCGACCTGCTCGGCGATGGTCCCGTCGCGATCGAGCTCCACGCCGGCGAGGGGGTCGGGCCGATTGGGGTTGCGGATGACAAGCCCACCCTGTCCAGCCGTCTTGGGGAGATCGAGAACGGAGCCGCGGAGCTGATCGACGGTTCCGGCCGGCACGATGACCGTGATGCCGCCACCGCCGTCGATCAGTTCATCGTCGGGAGCGGCAGCGCTCAGCTCGTCGAAACTCAGGTCGTAGGTGAACTCCGAGCCGCGTGATCCCGTGATCTCGATCCGTAAGCCGAGTTCCTCGGGGGTGTCCTCCCCAGAGCGGATGTCGAGGACCGTCTGCAGCGCAGCGGGGCTGATTTCGATGACGGGGAGGTCCACGGCGAACGGACTCACCGCCCGCTCGGCGGCGCGGTCGGATTCGGGTACTGCGGTTTCGGTGTCAGCAGACACTGGGGCTCCTCAAGTGAGCGGCCACGGAGAAGGGCCGGACAGCAGGGTAGCAACGGCTCCCTAAGGTAGGGAACCGCTGGGGGCCCGCCGTTTGTTCCGATCAGCCTTCCGAGTCGATCAGTTCGGCGACTCGATCAGCGCGGAGCCATCGCGGACAGTCGCCCGTCGAGCCAACTCTCGAGTGTGCTCTGAGACACCGGGTCGGCGAACTGGAGGTGCGTCAGGAACGGCTTGATCAGGTTGCCGTCGAGCCAGCCCGTTGGAATCTGCCCGTACCCGCGCCCGTCGGCCGGCATCGTGGCCACTCGGCGAGCATCGAGGTCGAGCGCGATCGGGGCGACCTTGGCTCCGACCATCGGGAGGTCGAGCAGCGCGATCATTCGCTCGGTACTGGTGTTCGCGACCAGACCGTCGTCGATCGCATAGGAAAGAAATATCGGTGTGCCGGCCCGCCGGATGCGATCGAGGTAGTACGTGTTGTCTGCCCGGTCGAGCAGCGACTGGGCGAAGAAGGTCACGACGTGCGTCTCACCGATCGGAGCGCCGTGAGGGATCGTGCTACGGAAGATCTCCCAAGCGAGCGACCGGATCAGCGTGTCCATGATCCCCGAGCCGGGGACCTGCAAGTAGGCGCCCTCGAGCTCAGGGGCCAAGCCGACGAACGTGGCGCCGAGCACCCCTCCGAGTGACGTCCCCTGGTAGACCACCGACGAGCCGTCGAGATCTGGACGACCGTCGCCACCACGATCAGCGAGGAAGTCGTATGGCAGCACATCAAGCTGGCTGAGACTCGTCTGGATCGCCCCGAGAAGCGAAAGCAGGTCGAGCTCGGACTGGAGCAGCGATGACTCGACCCTGCCCAGCAGCACGGGGTACGCGAGGTCGACGAGGTGCCCGCCCTCGTTGGTCCTCGATCCGTGGTTGGGATTGTCGAGACCGATCGTCGCAATGCCCTTCGATGCGTTGGTCGCCGACACCACCACCATCGACTCCTTCATGGCGGTGATCCCATGTCCGTAGATCGCGACCGGAGCGGGGCCGGAGGATGTGGATCGCTCCGGAAGCACCGCCATGAAATCGGTCCACAGCGGAGTACTGGTGGCGGAGCCATCACGCGGAATCACTCCGTCCGACTCGCGGAAATCGGAGATTCGGACCTGTCCGCTCACCGTCACTGCTCCCCCGAACATGGGTGGTTGAACGGTGATGTTGCGAATGGGATGGTCGTCGGCTCGGACGATCGCGGCGAGCCGATCGACATCGGCGACGATCGTCTGCTCGGTGCGCACCACGAAGGAGGTCGCTGTCAGGTAGTCGGACCACGGCACCGAGACGTTGACCGACGCTGCGGCGTCACGCGTGGCCTGCGATGCCTGCGATACGGCCGGTGATGCCACCGCGAGCTCGCCGCTGGCAGTCCGCACACCGACGCGAACACCGGCGAAGATCCGATGGCCGTAGTCGAACTTCACCCGCGGCCAGACGAGCAGGATGTTCTTGGCTCCACGCTCGTCGACCCCGAGACCGGAGACCTCGACGCGAACTGGAACGCGCTGACCCGACGTGACGTCGAAGACCTGCACCACGTCGCCGCCATCGGTGGGCACAGACTCGGGACCGAGGCCGTCCGGAAGCTGGAAGACGATCGGGGTCAACGGGGAGAAGCCGTCGGAGCCGAACAACGCCTCGGCGACCTCATCGCGCGGGCCCAACTGATCGAGCACCGCCTGATCGATCGACCCCGGCACCATCTCGAGGTGAACGCCTGTCGCTGTCGACGCATCGGCGACCTGCCACCGGTCCGATGGAAAGGGCAGCGCGCAGGAGAAGGACGGAGCTCCGCACGTCGTTGCAGGAGCGGCCTGCTGCGCCGGTAGGCCAATGGCCATCGGATCGGGGCCGACGCACCCGGCGAGTACGACGGCGACCAGTGCCCCCACAACCGAGCGCGGGCGTCGACAGAACCTCAGATCGTTATCCCCCATAAGGGGGCCAACTCTATGTGTGGCCGGAGCCGTGGGGAAGCGAACGCGACGCTCAGCCCGCGCCGGGCGGAGGTGGAGGTGGAGGTGGAGGTGGAGGCGGAGGCGGAGGAGGGGGCGGGGGTGCCCCTGAACCCATCGGCGGTGGAGGGGGTGCCGGGGCGCCGACCGGGGAGGCCGGCGGCGGGGGCACCGCGGCCGCCCCCGGAGGTGGTGGTGCCCCCGCTGCCCCCGGAGGTGGCGGTGCCGCCGCTGCCGCGGCCGCTCCAGGTGGCGGTGGGGCGGTGGTGGTCCCACCCGTTGCGAGCTGGCCGCCCGCCTGCGTCTCGAGAGCTCGCAGGCGCCCGAGGATGTCCATGATCTCGGCGTCGGTTCGATCCGTCGCCCGGCCCTGCTCACGCTCGAACACCTTCGCGCCAAGATCTCGAAACAGCGGCTCGGCCTGCCTCGTCGGGTTGGGACCGTCGAGGCCACTGATCGCCTGATCGGCTTTGGCCGCCAGTTCTTTCGCCTTGTCCATCAAGCCCATCGACCTCTCCCTTCTCGGGTGTACGAACTCAGCGTAACGGCGCGCCATCTATCGTGAGGAGCATGTCAGATTCCTCACTTGTGACTTCGACGGTCGTCGGAGACGTGTCCGTCATCACCCTCGACGACGGCAAGGCCAACGCCATCTCCTTCGACCTGCTCGATGGTCTCAACGCCGCGCTCGACGTTGCTCTCGGCGAAGCACGCGAGACGAAGGCGGTCGTCGTTGTGGGCCGCGAAGGCAAGTTCTCCGCAGGGTTCGACCTGAAGGTGATGACCGGTGACATCGCCGGCGCTCGCAGCCTCCTCGGCGGCGGTGCCGAGTTGGCGATGCGGATCTTCGAAGCCCCGGTACCGGTCGTGCTGGGAGTCACCGGTCACGCGCTCGCCATGGGCGGCATTCTCACAACGACGGCCGACTACCGAGTCGGAGCGGCCGGCAGTTTCAAGATCGGCCTCAATGAGGTTGCGATCGGCATGCCGGTACCCGGGTTCGCCGTCGAACTGACCCGCGACCGGCTCGCGAAACGCTGGTTCACCCGGTGCATTCAGCACGCCGAGATCGTCGGTCCCGTCGACGCAGTCGACGCCGGGTTCCTCGACGAGGTCGTCGAGCCGTCCGCCGTGCTCGACCGGTCGGTGGCTGTCGCACAGCGCCTCGCCGACACGGTCCACCCGGTGCCGTTCAGCGTGACGCGCCGCACCATCCGTGGTTCCGTCGCCGATCAGTTGAGGGCATCGCTGGCTGCCGACCTCGCCGTGTTCGACGTCGCGGGCCCGTGACCGACGGCCCCGCGATTGCGTTCTACTGGCGCCCTGGATGCGGTTTCTGCGCCCGCCTCCACCACGCGCTCGATCGGCTCGGCATCGTCGTCCGCCACCACAACATCTGGGAGGACGCCGACGCCGCAGCGACAGTCCGGTCGATCGCGCGGGGAAACGAGACGGTGCCGACCGTCGTCGTCGGCCCGGTCGGATTGGTCAATCCATCACCCGCCCAAGTGGTCGAGGCGGTGCGCGCCCACGCCCCCGATCTCCTCCCCGACTCGCTGCGCATTCCAGCGGTTTCCGAGGAGGTGGACGCTCCGCCCGCGGCCGACGACTAGCGCAGCGCGCTGCCGCAGTGCGGCCATGACCGAGCGCCGCGGCGGAGGTACAGCAGCTTCGCCCGAGCGTCCTGCTCGGCCGGCAGGGCCGCGGCTGGATCGCCGCGACCTCCGACCGACTCCCAGGTCTGCTGGTTGAACTGGTACGCCCCGCGGTATCGGCCACTACTGCTCACGATTCGGTAGTTGCCGCCCGACTCACAGCGTCGAAGCGCCGCCCACTGCTCCTCGCTCGGCCCTCCGGGCGGGATCTCCGGAAGTGGCGCGGAAGGCTCAGTGAGCGGCACCACCTCCGTCCGACCGCGCGGAGGTGACGTGGAGGCGGGGGAGGCGACGACAGCGGTCGTCGGAGCCGACCGTTGCGCCCCGCTGGCGGCCCTGGGAGCTGTCGTTGCCCGCGCGGCTTCGGCCGCCGCCTGCCGCTCCGCTTCACGCCGCGCAGCTCGAGCCTCTGCTTCGGCGACAACGGCCCGCTCGGCGTCAGCCTCGTGCGCGCCGGCCTGGAACAAGGCGTCCCGTGCCTCAGCGACCCGACTGTTGAGCAACTCACGCCGTTCGGTCAGTGCAACCAGCTCCGGGTCGTTCGCTTCCTTGAGCTCGGCGAATCGGTCAGCTGCAGCAGCCCAGTCAGAGGTTCGGCTCGAGGCGAAGGTGTGGCGACGGGAGACCTCGGCGAGGTCCTCCCCCGCGAGCAGGTCGATGCCAGCGTGTTCCGAGCCTCCCCCGACGAACGCGGCGATCGCGCTCCGGCGCATCTGGCCTCTTGCATGTTCGAGGTCAGCTGCCAGTTCGGCGGCTCCGGCGAAACGGGCGTCGACTTCGGCCGACAGTCGATCCAGCTCTGCGGTGAGTTCAGCAAGGCGCCGTTCGGCAGCGGAGCGGGCCTGTCGGGCGTTCGCCAGCGCGTCGGGCGCCGAGGTCTGCTCCTGGGCTTGGCCCGCTGAGGCCGCGGTTGCCATGACCCCGAGCCCGAGCATCGCCGCAGCCACGCAAACCGGCCGTCGAGCAAGACTCGAGGCACGGCGAGCACGGGACCGCGGGCCCCGATGGGTACGGACTGCGAAGTGGGACGGGCGCGGGGTCATGCCGGGAGCAGGTCGGCAGGCCCGGTCGGGACCGCGACGGCCTCCGATCTTTGTCACTGAACTGCAATAAAGCAACCGCGGCACCCCCAACGAGTCGAGGGTGAACAAATCCGCCGTCAAGTCGGGGCGTGCGCGAGGGTGCCGAGGATCTCATCGATGATCGCCTCCGACGTGCCCGGGTGCACGATTGCGAGGCGCAGGATCGGCTCACCGTCCCACCGTGACGGAAGCACGAATCCGATGCCGTCGGCGAGGAGCTGCTCTGACCAACGGGTGTAGCGCCGCTCGTCCCACCCTCGCCGACGGAACATGACCACAGAAAGATCGGGCTCCCTGACGAGCTCCAGGTAGGGCGTCGAAACGATCCGCTCCGCTGCATGAGTGGCGACATCGAGCGCGCGGTCGACGGCGTCGCGGTACGCGTCGATGCCGTGGGTGGCGAGACTGAACCACATCGCCAGTCCACGAGCTCGGCGGGTCAGGTGGTATGCGTAGTCGGTGGGGTTCCACTCGCTGTCATCGACGTGGATCGAGTCGAGGTACGACGCGTTCTGGGTGTGGACGCCTTTGGCCAGCCGGGGTTCGCGGTAGAGGAGAATCGCGCAGTCGAGTGGAGCGAAGAGCCACTTGTGCGGGTCCACGATCATCGAATCGACGCGATCGATCCCGGCGAACCGTGCGCTGATCCGCCGGGAGAGCAAGGCCGCCCCGCCGTATGCGGCATCGACGTGGAACCACAAACCATGTTTGCGGGCGACCTCACCGACGCCGACGAGGTCGTCGACGATGCCGGCGTTGGTCGTGCCCGCCGTCGCGACCACAGCGCAGAACGTCGACGGGTCCTCGTCGGACGCGATCACGCGCTCGACCTCCGCACCGACCATCCGACTATCGACTGCCGGAACGGTGACGATGTCGCAGTCGAGGATCCTCGCCGTGTTCGCCACCGACGAGTGGGTCTGCTCGCTCGCGAGGATCCGCATGCGCGCTCGATCCCCCCGCCGGTGCCGGGCGACGTCGCGGGCGACGGTCAGAGCGGAGAGGTTCCCGGCGCTCCCACCGGAAAGGAACACCCCACCCGCCGTGGCAGGAAGGCCGGCCAGGTCGGCCACCACACGGAGCACGTGGTTCTCGGCATGGATCGCCCCGGCGGACTCCAACCAGGACGTCCCGTTGAGCGACGATGCCGACACGACCATATCGAAGAGCATCGAGGCCTTCGTCGGAGCGGCAGGGATGAACGAGAGGAACCGGGGGCTGTCGACCGAAATGACGGCTGGCCCGAGAACCCGCTCGTACTGGTCGAAGACGATGTCGGGATCAGTCGGGCCGTCACCGATGAGCGACGGCGCATCACGGTCGAGTTCGGCGGCGATCCCGCGATGATCGAGCGGAACCGGGTCGATGGTGAGCCGCTCGCGGACGTACTCCGATGCCCGTCGGAGGATTCGTTCGGTCGTCTCGTCGAATCCGTGCACCGGCGCTCCGGATTCAGCGCTGGCGGACCACGATCACGATGCCAACTGCGGTGACGAGCCCAACCAGGGCGATGATTGCTCCTCGTGAGCTGAGTCCGCTCCGCGTTCGCGGCGAGGCCTCGGCCGGCAATGGGGTCGCATCGCGCTGGGACACGCCGGGGTCTGGAGCGGGCGGCGGGTCGGCGACGACGCGAAGGGGACGTTCGGGCCGATCGGTGGTCGGAGCCCGATCGGGCATCGGGCCGAGCAGGTGGTCGACCGGCGCTTCGGACTCGACGCGGACGAGCGAGGGCCGGTTCGCTTTGGGGTCATACTGCGGCATCGGTGACTCCCTCTTGGGACGTGTTCGGATCGGCGCCTTCGTCGGCGGCGCGAAGCAGATGATCGAGCACTCGGTCGAACTGAGCCGCGGCTTCGGCGGCACCCGATCGGGCGACCGCGGTGATGGGCATCGACTGGGCTGACGCTTCGGCGATCGCCGCCTTGAGTGCGATCGCCGGACGGATGGCGTCGGCGGGGTAGGTCTCGATCAGCTGCTCGTCCCAGTAGCGGGCATCGCGGGTGCGGGCCAGGCGGTTCACCACCACTCCGGCGAGGGTTGGCAGGCCGCCCCGCCGCTCGGCGATCCGGTCGAGGTTCCTCAGGATCTGGGCGACACCGTCGACCGCCCACGCGCTGGGCTCGGCTACGACGACGGCATGATCTGCGGCGAACAGACCGTTGATGGTGAGGAGCCCCAACGACGGAGGGCAGTCGATGATCACCACGTCGGCATCGATGCCGACGAGCGAACGGCGAAGACGGTCCTGCGCTCCGATCGGATCGAGCGCGAGTTGCGGCTCGAGCTGAGCGAGCGCCGGGGTGCTCGGAGCGACGCGTGGCGCCGCGTCGAAGTATGCACCCCATCCGCTCTGGGTCACAACGCCCACCAACGCCCCATCGGAGTCGGCCGTCAGAGCGTCGGCAACGGTCCGGGGGGTCGTCCAAACTGCCAGGCCGGTCGTGGCGTTGGCCTGTGGGTCGAGGTCGACGACCACCACATCGAGGTCACGGCGCGAGGCGACTGCGGCAAGCCCGAGCGCAACAGTCGTCTTGCCGACACCACCCTTCTGGTTGACCACCGCCAGCGACATCATCGGGCCCAACGCTAGCGGTCGCGGACCGAAACGCTTCGTGATCGGAGCTCCGAATCTGCCAGGCTGCGTGGGTGCCGGAGCTGCCAGAGGTCGAGACCATTCGCCGCCAGCTCGCCCCCAGGCTGGCCGGCCGGCAGATCATCGGGGCATGGGGCTTCCCGTCGCCCAAGTTCAGCGATGCGGTCGAGGCGAACGGCGCCACGATTGAGGACGTCACCAGGAGAGGCAAATACCTCATTTCGCCACTAGACGACGGCCGTGAGCTCATCGTGCACCTCGGCATGACCGGATCGCTCCGCGTCACCGACGAGTCGCCTGATGACCTCTATGTTCGTGCCTGGTGGAAGCTCGACGACGGAGGATGTCTGGTATTCCGCGACGTTCGACGATTCGGCAGGATCGCCGTCGTCGACGCCGGTTCCTACGCGGCCCTGCCCACGTTGGACAAGCTCGGCCCCGACCCGTTCGACGCAGGATTCAACGCTGGCACACTCTGGCAGGCCTGCCGTCGCAGCGATCGGCACCTCAAAACGCAGCTGCTCTCACAACGACCAGTCGCCGGCGTCGGCAACATCTACGCCGATGAGGCGTTCTGGCTCGCACGCATCAATCCGGCCGACCGTACGCTCACCCGGCGAGGTGCCGCCCTTCTCGTGGAATCCGTGCGCGAGGCATTGCAGGCCGGCCTCGACCACGGCGGCACCACGCTCCGCGACTATGTCAACGCCAACGGCGATTCAGGTGACAATCAGCACCATCTTCATTGCTACGGCCGCGCCGACGAGCCCTGCGAACGCTGCGGTACGACGCTGCGGCGAACGCAGCTCGATGCCAGGACCACGACGTGGTGCCCATCGTGTCAACCCCGACGGCGCTGACTGGGCAGGTGTTCGGACCGGTGTTACCGTTTCATGACGGTCTGTGCCCGTGCGTGGCGCTCCGACCCTTACCTCTCATGCGCTCCGCCACGACCCAAACCCCATTTCGGCGACGAGTCCGGTTCTTCGTAGCCGTCCTCGTCATCTCCGGAGCGTGGATTCCGCCGGCCGGCGCCGCGCCGACCGGCCCCAAACCGTCCGGCGACGCCAAACTCCGGGAACTTCAGTCCAAGCGCGACCAGGTCCGTGCTGCGAAAGCAAAGTCCGCGTCACAGGTCGATGCGCTGAAGGCGTCGGATGCCGAAGTGCAGAAGGCACTGGCGGACCTCTCCAACAACATCGAGGGTCAGAGCGACCTCCTTGAGGAGTCCAAGCGCGCCGTGACCGCCGCGGAGACGGAGCAGGCCGCCGCAGAAGCGTCGGTTCAGCGCTCCGTCGAGGAGCTTTCCAAGCTTCGCACGTCGATCAAACAGCAGGCGATCCAGGCGTTCGTCGACGGTCCAACCGATGAGACGCTGGAGCTGCTCTCCGCGGAGTCTCTCGCCGAGGCGGCGAGGGAGCGAACGCTCCGTTCGGTCCGAGCGAGCAGCGACCTCGATGCTGCCGACAGGTACCGCAAGGTGCAACAGGACCTCGAAATCGCCCGCGGCAAGGCGGCAGCCGCTGCCAAGAAGGCCAACGACCGACGGGCGGACGTAGCCGATCGACTGGCCCGCCTCGAAGCTGCACAGGCCGAGCAGGAGGCGTTCTCGGCTCAGGTCGAGGCTCGCATCGAGGCGTCACTTGCGGAGGCCCAGTCGCTCGCTGAGCTCGACGGAGAGCTCGCCGGACAGATCTCCAACCGCCAGTCCGAGATCGCGAAGGCGCTCGCCGCCCAGCGGGCCGCCGCGACTCGCCGAGGGCGCTCCTCGCCCGTACCCACCGGCGGGTCGGCCATCACCTACCCCAACACCGATGGCGCGGGAATCGTCGACGTGCGCGGCATCAAGGTTCACGAGTCGATGGCCAGCAATTTGGCGTCGCTACTCGCTGCGGCAGAAGCGGCGGGAGTCCAGCTTTCCGGCGGCGGATACCGCAACCCCGCCGGGCAGATCGCAGTTCGTCGGAGCAACTGCGGTTCGAGCAACTACGCGATCTACCAGGCGCCCGCGTCGTCGTGCAGCCCGCCCACCGCCCGCCCCGGACAATCGATGCACGAACGAGGCTTGGCCATCGACTTCACGAGCGGCGGCCGCACGCTGACCCGCAGCAGCGCCGCCTTCGCGTGGATGAAGGCAAACGCCGGCAACTACGGGTTCTACAACCTTCCGTCAGAACCGTGGCACTGGTCGGCCAACGGCAACTGACGTCAGACCGCCCGCTCGTCGAACACCTTCGCCGCGAGTTCCGGATCGGCGAACACCACGCGGTTGCGGCCCATGTCCTTCGCCATGAACAGCCCGGCGTCTGCGATCCGGATGATCGCGTCGACGCTGCCAGCGGATGACGAGTGCGTCACACCGAAGCTACAAGTGAAGGCCGGCAACCCGGCCTCGGCAATGGCCCGTTCGAGCGCCGAGCGGATGCGCTCGATGACCTCCATCGCCTTCTTGACCGACAACTCGGGGTACACCAGGACGAACTCCTCGCCGCCGTACCGAGCGACGACGTCGTGCCCACGCACGTTGTCCTCGAGGACCTTCGCGAACAACTGGAGCGCCCGATCACCGGTCTCGTGACCATACGTGTCGTTGAGGCGTTTGAAGTGGTCGACATCGGCGACGGCGAGAGCGAAGGAGACCTGCCCTCGGAGCAGGTCACCGAGGCGGGCCTCGAGCATGCGCCGGTTGGCCAGACCGGTGAGGCCGTCGGTGCTCGCCTGGAGCCGCGTGGTCTCCAGCGTTCGTTGCGCTCCGACGCGTCCACCGACCTGACCGCCGAGCTTGACGAGTTGACCGACGAGCTCGGGTGGCGGGGGCTCGTGCTCGGGCGCCGTGACGTGCATCACGCCGAGAAGGTGGCCGTTGACGCCGACCGGAACGCATGCAGCGGAGCATGGCGCGGCATGCGCCCGCAGTTGGGGGCACGCGTTGATGGCGCCCGGGCCGTCCCAGACCAGCGCTTGGGCCCGACGCATCGCGACGCACCCCTCCGCCGTCTCGACGGGGCATCCTCCAGCACCCGCAGTCGGGTTCACTGACACCTGCCAGAGGCGCGTC
>JAIBBP010000115.1 GCA_019694615.1 Microthrixaceae bacterium
TGGCCCCCGATGCCGGCACCGACGCCAGCCAGTTCCACATCATCCAACCGGCGGTCGTGTAGTAGGCGACACGGTCGCCCGGGCCGATGTCGCAATGGAGCTGATGCTCCTTGAGGTGCTGGAGCAGCACTCCGCCGGCGCGGTGCACGATGCACTTCGGTACACCTGTCGTCCCCGAGCTGAACAGGACATACCAGGGGTGGTCGAAGGGGAACCGTTCGAATTCGAACTCGGCGACGGCCGAAGCGGGAGCCGTCACGAGGAAGCGGCCCCAGCCGATGGCGTCGCGAATCGACCGCCAGTCGCCGATCGGGTCGGCGTCGTAGCCGTCGCGGTGACCGACCACCACGACTTGTCTGACCGACGGCAGCTCCTCTCTGATTGTCGCCAGTCGGTCGATACAGTCGAGCGACCTGCCACCGTAGGCATAGCCGTCGGCGGCGAAGAGCAGGACCGGCTCGATCTGTCCGAACCGGTCGACCACCCCGTCGACACCAAAATCGGGAGAAGTCGAGCTGAACACGGCGCCGAGCGACGCGGCCGCAAGCATGACCATCATCGTCTTGGGGATGTTCGGCATCCATGCGGCGACTCGGTCACCAGGTCCCACACCGGCCGCCCGCATGGCGCACGCGAGATCGATGACGGTGCGACGAACCTCGGAGCGTGTGACTGCGCCGCCATTGTCCGACCGCTCGTCGACTCCGACGTACATCCACGACTCGTCGTCGACACCCCCACCATCGAGGATCACCTCGGCCACGTTGAGTCGAGCGTCGGGGAAGAACCGGGCGTCGCGAAGGTCCGCCCCGATCTCGAGCACGCGCTCGCCGCGGTCTGCGGGCATTCCGGTCCAGTCCCACAGCGCCGCCCAGAAGGCCTCGGGCTCGGCTACCGACCAGGAGTGCAATTCGGGATAGTCGGTGAACCCATGGGCGTCGCGGAACCGCGCCATCGCGGATGCAGCGGCGCGTTCCCGGTCTGGGATCCAGAGGGGTTGGGTGGCCACTGGCTGGGGTTTTACTTGACCCACCCACGCCACCCGACACGGAGCGACTTCGTCGCGCTCACTTGATGTTGCCGTCGTGCACGCCGGTCAGAAAGCGCTCGACGTATTCGGTGGTCCGCACCGATCGCGGAGACGGGAAGATGTCGAACGCGTGGTTGGCACCGGCGAGCTCGGCGTAGACGACAGCATGATCCGAGGTCTTCGACATCGCCTCGGCGAATGGCCGCGCCTGCTCGACGGGGACGAGCGTGTCCGGCGTGCCGTGAATGATCATCATCGGTGGAGCATCGGCGTGGACACGGTGAACCGGCGAATAGCGGTGCCAGCGGTCGGCATCCTCGGCGTACTTGGAGCCGACGACAACCTGGCTCAGGAAGTCGACGAAGCCCTTGACCATCGCGTTGTTCGCATCCGCGATGTCGTACACCCCGTAGAAGGGGACTGCCGCCTGAACCGACGTGTCCTCGTCCTCGAACCCGGGTTGGAACTCGGGATCGTTGGCGGTCAGCGCCAGCATTGCCGTTAGGTACCCGCCGGCGGAGCCGCCGGTGACAGCGATGAAGTTCGGGTCGACTCCGAGCTCGTCGGCGTTGCGGCGGATCCACGCGACCGCCCGTTTGCAGTCGATGAGCTGCTCGGGGAACTTCGCCTTCGGAGCCAGCCGGTAGTTGGTGTTGAACCCGACCCATCCGTTCTGGACCATGTGGTTGAGCAGTGGAATCCCCTGCTGGGTCTTATCTCCGAGGATCCACCCGCCCCCGTGGACCTGGAGGATTGCCGGCCGTGCTGCCCCCGCCACGTCGACCGGTCCGTCCTTGGGCTCGTAGACGTCGAGGGTGTTCCGCCAGCGTGCGTCGTCGACGTAGCCGACATTGCGGATCCGCCTCGTCTTCGAGGAACCCGTGAACAGGGGTACGACCGCGCCCTTCCGCACCGACGACGGTCGAGCGGCGAGGGTCTCCGCGCCGAGAAGCGGTGCGAGCGCAGCCTCGAACTCCTCGTCGGTGCGTCGGCCCTGCTGGATCAACGAAACCAGTCCGGCGACGGTGACGGCGTCGAGTGCCAACGCAACACGCCCCTGAGCTGTGGAGTACCCACCACGGCGTGCCGCCAGAGCTGCGTGCACGACGCGTCGAGCCAGAAACAGGCCCGCTGCCTCCGTCGTGACCCAACCGGAGAAGAACGACGGGATCGTGAGGGTGCGGCTGCGGATCCGCGGCTTGTGGGCGTTCGCGACGCCGACGGCGCCGCCGATCGCTGATCTGAGGACAGCTTCCATGTCGATCATTCTGGCCGACAATCGCCCCCGCCGCGCCTCGGCCCCTGCCCGGACCCCACCGGAGCAGCGACGTGGCGGATGCGCGACAATGACGCTCCAACCAAACGAGTGGGGATCACATGCAGCGACTGTCCGGTCTGGATGCCACCTTCCTGTACCTCGAAACGCCGAGCGCCCACATGCACGTAGCGATGACCGGCATCTACGACACGTCGACGATGCCCAACGGCTACTCGTTCGAGGCGTTCAGGGACCACATCGTCGGCCGCTTTCATCGGATCCCCGCATTCACCCGACGGCTTGCCGAGGTGCCGTTCCAGCTCCACCACCCCGTGTGGGTCGAGGACCCGAACTTCGATCCCGACTATCACGTTCGTCGGGTTGGCGTGCCGGAGCCGGGGGGCCGGCGAGAGCTGGCGGCGGTCGCAGGTCAGATCGCTTCGATCCCGCTCGATCGCTCGCGGCCGCTGTGGGAGGTCTGGGTCATCGAAGGGGTGAAACAGGGCCGGATCGGCTTCGTCGCCAAGGTCCACCACTCCGCCATCGATGGGGCGTCCGGCGCCGAGATCATGACCGAGCTCTACGACCTGGAGCCGAGCCCGCCCCCGCGACCAGCAGCGGAACCCACAGAGCCCGAGCGCGTCCCGAGTGACCTCGAACTCGTGGGTTACGCCTTGGCATCGAAGCTGCGACGCGGGCGCGACATGGTGCCGCTGGTTGGCCGAACCGTCCAGAGCGTCTCCAACGTGATCAGCAACCGGCGCAACCCCGAGGGAGCAGTCGGCGCGCTGCCGCTCACCGCGCCGCGCACTCCTTGGAACGGGGCGATCTCCCCGCAGCGAACGGTGTCGTTCGCGCGGGTTCCTCTGGGCGAGGTCAAGACGATCCGCAAGGCGCTCGACGTCAAGGTGAACGATGTCGTGCTGGCGATCTGCGCCGGCGCGCTTCGGAAGTATCTCGAGGCTCACGACGAGCGCCCCGACAGCCCGCTGCTTGCTGTGTGCCCCGTCTCGGTCCGCTCCGAGGAGGAGGTCGGGTCGATGGGCAACAAGGTCTCGGCCCTGTTCGCGTCGTTGGCGACCGACATCGACGATCCGCTCGAGCGCGTTCACGCGATCGCGGAGTCCACGGCCGGTGCAAAGGCGGAGCACAACGCCGTCGGCGCCCGGATGCTCACGGACTGGGGCGAGTACGCGGCACCTCGGACGTTCGCACTGGCGTCCCGCCTGTACTCGTCGCTCGCGCTCGCAGATCATCACCGCCCGATTCACAACGTGGTTATCTCGAACGTTCCCGGCCCTCCGTTCCCGCTCTATCTGGCCGGCGCCGAACTCGTCGCCGCCTACCCGATGGGCCCGATCATGGAAGGCTCGGGCCTCAACATCACGGTGCTCAGCTATCGCGACTCGGTCGACTTCGGCTTCATGGCCGATCCGGAGCTCGTTCCCGACGTCTGGGAGTTGGCGGACCACGTCCAGGCCGCCCTCGAGGAACTCAAGGCCGCGGCGGGGCTGGGCGGATCGGCCAAACCGCGCGCACCGAAGCAGCAAGAACCGGAACCGGAGCCACCGGCCGACGGACGACCGCGGGTCATTCGGCGACCAGCGAAGGAAATCCTCGCGGAGCGGGCCGCGGGTGGCGCTCCGAAATCCCCTGCCAGGAAGGTGCCCGCCAAGAAGGCACCCGCCAAGAAGGCACCCGCCAAGAAGGCACCCGCCAAGAAGGCGCCCGCCAAGAAGGCACCGGCGAAGAAGGCACCCGCCAACAGGTCGTAAGCCCGCCACCCGCCTCCGTTTTCCCGTCACGGATCCCCGACTGAAGGGGTTTGGTGACGGGAGAACGTGTGAGGATCGAGCCGGCCCGGTGCAAGAACGAGAACATGTTCTAGATTTCCTGCATGGCCTACAACATCGGTGACCTGTTCGAGCACATCGTTGATGCAATTCCCGATCGCGTCGCCCTCATCGACCGGGACACTCGGCTGACGTTCGCCGAGCTGGACGAACGCTCCAACCGGATCGCCCACTACCTGATGTCGCAGGGCATCGGAGTAGGCGACCACGTCGGCATCTACAGCCAGAACTGCCACGAGTGGATCGAGGCGATGCTCGGGTGCTTCAAAGCCCGCGCCATCCCGATCAACGTCAACTTCCGTTACGTGTCCGACGAGCTGGCCTACATCTTCGACAACGCCGACCTCAAGGCGCTGGTGTTCGACGAGCAATACGCCCCGGTGGTCGTCGAGATTCTGGACCAGGCTCCGACGCTCTCGACCTTCGTACATATCCGCACCGGAGAATCCGGAGATGATGTCTCTGCCGACCTCGAAGTCCTGGGTTCTGTCCCTTACGACGAGGCGTGCGCTGGGCAGCCCTCGACCCGCGAGGGTCTCCCGAGCGATCGCTCGCCCGACGACCTTTATGTTCTCTACACGGGTGGCACGACGGGTATGCCCAAGGGAGTCATGTGGCGACAGGAGGACGTGTACTTCGCGCTGGGGCAGGGAATCGATGCGGTCTCGGGCGAACGTGTCGCCTCCGAGTACACCATGGCCGAGAAGGCCGCGGCCGGCCTGGGCGGTGGCCTCGTCTTCCTGGTGATCCCTCCCATGATGCACGGTGCCGCACAGTGGGGAACGATGGGCCAGATGTTCCAGGGCAACACGATCGTCCTGCTCCCCAAGTTCAGCGGCGAAGCGGTCTGGGAGCTGGTGGAGAGAGAGAGGGTGAACGCGGCGCTGATCACCGGGGATGCCATGGGTCGGCCGATGATCGAGCACCTCGAGGCGCATCCCGACACCTACGACACCTCGTCGCTCATCGCCGTGAGCTCCTCAGCGGCGATCTTCAGTCCGACAGTCAAGGACCGATTCCTCGAGGCGTTCCCCAACCTCGTGATCACCGACTCGATTGGTTCGTCGGAGTCCGGGTTCAACGGCATCCGAACCGTCGCACGCGGCCAGGCCGCCAACGAGAACGGCGGCCCGACCGTCACTCCCGGACCCGACATGGTGATCCTCGACGAAAACCTCAAGCTGATGCCGAAGGAGAGCCGGGAGCAGGGAAAGATGGGCCGCGGTGGCAATATCCCGCTCGGCTACTACAAGGACGAGAAGAAGACCGCGGAGACCTTCGTAGTTGCGGACGACGGCCGGCGGTACGCCGTCTCGGGCGACTGGGCCCGCTGGGAGGACGGCGGGCTCGTCACACTCCTGGGCCGCGGCTCCACCACCATCAACTCCGGTGGAGAGAAGATCCACCCAGAGGAGGTCGAGCAGGCGCTCAAAGACCACCCGGCCGTTTTCGACTGCATCGTCGTCGGCGTTCCAGACGAGCGATGGGGCCAACGCGTCGCCGCTGTCGTTCAGTTCCGGCCCGACACCAACGCCGACCTGGAAAGCCTGTGCGACCACGCTCGCAAGTTCGTTGCCGGGTACAAGGTGCCCCGCGAACTGCATGTCGTCGAGGAGATCGTCCGTTCACCGAGCGGCAAGCCCGACTACCCCTGGGCGACGAAGCTGGCGCGGGGGGAACGCTGATGGCGGGGCTCACCGCCGAGGCGGACGGTAGCTACATCGTCGACGAAAAGCGCGTCGCCATGCCCGTCGAGGTGCGGGCGGCTCAACAGGCCGCCGCGACGTTCCTGGTGCGCCACGCGGCCGCGCAGCAGCTCATCGAGCACACCGGCCTACGTGCGACCCGACAGCGCGGCGGCAAGGCGATCGTGTCGTTGGCGATCATCGACTACACCGACAACGACCTCGGTAGCTACGGCGAGCTCGCCTTGGCGTTCGTCGTCGACGATCCGGGGTCCACCGCCGGGAGCGCGACGAACCCGAAAGCTGTCAACACGCTCATCCATCGGCTCCCCGTGACCGAAGCATTCACGTGCGCCGCGGGCCGAGGTATCTGGGGCTTCCCGAAATGGATCGCTGATCTCACGGTTGGATTCAGCGCCCGTGGCGCGAGCTGTGCGCTGCGCGCCGACGGCCACGACGTGGTGTCGATCACACTCCGCCGTGGCATCATCCCGCTCCCTCGCCGTCCAATGGATATGAACGCCTTCACCTGCGACGAAGACGGGATCGTCCGCCGGACACCTTGGTCAACCCACAGCCGGGGTCGACAAACCGTCCGTCCCGGCGGGGCGACCGTCGAGATCGGCTACGGCCATCCGATGGCCGACGAACTAAGGACGCTCGGACTTCCGAAGCGAGCGTTGCTCACCGTCTTCGACGATCACATGTCGGCCACGTTCGGGGTTCCCGAGGTCGTGACGACCGGTAGGAGTACGATCCTGGCGTGACTCGGACGCGCCTGCCCGCACACTCCCCTCCGCGGTCACTGTCGGTGTCGATCGTCCGTTCCGTGTTCGCGGCGCTTCTGGCAGCTCTGCCCGTGGTGATCGTCGACGGTGCATCGGCTCAGCCGCCGCCGCCGCTTCCGGTACCGGCGACGCCGACCCCGATGTCCGATGGTGTCGTCGCGACGGCACAACAGTCGATCGGCATGATGACGATCGGCAACAAGGAAGCCCTCGGTTGGATCGGCGGCGACGGAGTCGTCCTCGCGTCCGACGAGATCACCACAGGGGTCGGACGAACCGCTTCCTTCGTGCTCGCCAACTCCGACGAGGTCAACTCTTGCTACGTGGCCGACGTCAATCGAGGTATTCACCTCGCAGCGTTCCGCTGCGGCGGCGTCGAAGGTGAACCACTCGACATCGACCCCCGCTATCCGGCGACCGGCACCCCGGTCGCCGCGATCGTGCTGGCCTCCCGAGCTGATGACAAACCCGTCCTCGGATGGGTCGGAGGATCGGTGTCGACGAACGACATCGAGTTCATGGGAGTCACCCGGCCCCGTTTCTCGTTCACCACCGCGACCTCGACGACCACCTCGGCGATGACACCCGACAACGCGGTCGGCGCGGTGGTCGTGAACGGCGAGGGCAAGGTCATCAGCACGGTGATGGCGCTCCCGGAGTCGGGCACCGACCCGCTCGGCGCGACCGCGAAGGAACTCGGCCGACTGGTGTCGACAGCCCTGTCACTCCCGCCCTCGTTCGGCGCCGCGGCGGTCATCAGCGTCGGCCGTCGAGCAATCATCCCGTCCGGTATCGGGCTGATCGTCGGACTCATCTGGGGGTACTTCCGCCGCGATGGCTCGCTGCTGGTCAAAGTGCTGGGCCTCAGCACACTCGGGCTCATCGGTGCGGTGGCTGTGTCGCTCGCCGCCGTGCTGATCGTCGGCCCGGAGACCCTCGTCAGCTGACCCGACCGGCGATCAGCCGAGCGCACCCGCGGCGCGCAACTCGGCCAACTCCTCGGGGGTGAGGCCCCACTCCCGAAGCACCTCGTCGGTGTTCGCACCGGCAACTTGCGGAGGACTCGGCACGGGCGCCGGGGTGCTCGAGAACCGCGGGGCCGGCGCGGGCTGATCGACTCCGGCGATCTCGACGAATGTGCCGCGGGAGCGATGGTGCCGATGTTGCGGTGCCTCGCCCATCGTCAACACCGGTGCCACGCAGGCGTCGAGGCGTTCGAAGTGAGTCGCCCACTCGTCACGGGTACGTTGCAGGAAGCGGGACGCGAGCGTGGCCCTGAGTTCGGGCCAGCGGTCCTGATCGTGCTGACCGGGAAGCGCTTCAGGTGCGAATCCGAGTGCCCCAACGAGGGCGTCGAAGAACTGCGGCTCCACCGCGGCGACGGACACGAAGCGCCCATCGGCGCATTGATAGCAGTCGTAGAAGGGGGCACCGGAATCGAGAAGATTGGTGCCGCGTTCGTCGCTCCAGTAGCCCGAGCTGTGCGCGCCGAACAGCGGCGCCATCAACAGCGCTGCGCCGTCGATCATCGCTGCGTCGACCACCTGGCCCCGACCGCTGATGCCGCGTTGGACCAACGCCGCGCAGATGCCGAACGCAAGCAACAGCCCGCCTCCACCGAAATCCCCGACGAGGTTGAGAGGCGGCGTTGGGGCCTGGCCAGCGCGCCCGATGTGCGCGAGCGGACCGGCCAGCGCGACGTAGTTGAGATCGTGCCCCGCACGATCGGCGAGCGGCCCGGACTGCCCCCACCCCGTCATCCGCCCGTAGACCAGCCGCTCGTTCGCACCGCACAGGTCGTCGGGGCCGATCCCGAGGTGTTCTGCGACCCCGGGGCGGAACCCCTCGATGAACACGTCGGCAACACCGGCGAGCCGACCCACCAGGTCACGACCGGCGGGATGTTTCAGATCGACGCCGGCCGAGAGCCGGCCACGGCTCAGGATGTCCCAGCCCACCAGGTCGTCGTGAACCTCCGTGCCGACGGCGCGGGTCCTGTCAGGACGTTCGATCCGAATGACGTCGGCGCCGTGATCGGCAAGGAGCATCGCACAGAACGGAGCCGGACCCAGGCCCCCGATCTCGACGACGCGAATGCCCGCGAGCGCACCCGATGGGCCCGGGTCGCCGGTGTCAGTCAAGGTCGAAGCCGAGCGCCTCGTACGCCGTGCGCTTCGCCCACAGGTAGTCGGGCTTGCCCACGGGTGACCGTACGACAGTGTCGACCACAACCAGCTCGCGAGGCACCTTGTAGCCGGCGACGTCATTCCGGGCGTGGGCTACAAGGCTCTCGAGATCGACGGTCTCTCCCGGCACCGACGCGACGACTGCGCACACGCGCTGACCGAACCGCTCGTCGGGGACCCCGACCACTACAGCGTCGTAAACCGCGGGGTGGGCCTTCAGCGAGGCCTCGACTTCCTCGGGGTAGACCTTCTCGCCGCCAGTGTTGATGACCTGTGAGCCGCGACCGAGGAGGACGATCGTGCCCTCCTCGTCGACGGTCGCCATGTCACCGGTCAGCACCCAGCGTTTGCCCCCGGACTCGACGAAGGTTGACGCTGATTTCTCCGGATCGTTGTAGTACCCGAGTGGAATCCGTCCGGTGAGAGCGACACGGCCGACGTCGCCCGACCCGGGCTCGACCGGCTGGAGATCGTCGGAGAGGACCGTCGTGGTGTCGCTCATTGGGACGAACCGGGTCATGCCTCCGGCCTTCTCGCCGGGCTGAAGCCGCTGGGAGCCTTGCGCCCCTGTTTCGGACGAACCGAACCCGTCGGTGATCATCGTCGTCGGCAGGATCTCCATCAGGCGGTCCTTGAGCGACGGCGTCAGCGGCGCCCCACCGGAAGCGAACGCGAACATGCTGGACGTGTCGAAGGGCCCGTGCTCGTCCCACGCGTCCAGCAACGGGCGGGCCATGGCGTCGCCGACCACGATCAGCGTGGAAACCTTCTGGTCCTCGATCGCCCGCCACGTTGCCAACGCATCGAACGAACCTGGGTTCATTACGACCTTGGCACCGCAGAACAACCAGGAGAACGACGTCCACTGGGCGGCAGCGTGCATCATCGGGGCGAGCGGGAAAGCCACGAAGTCGAACTCGATGATCCGGTCGAGGAGCTCAGCCGGCCGCTCGACCGGACCGTTGAGACGCATGGGGTCCCCGCCCCCGATGCACGCGAAGAATGCGTCCTCCTGCGTCCACACCACGCCCTTGGGCATGCCGGTCGTACCACCGGTGTAGATCACGTAGCGGTCCTCGCCGGAACGTTCGCCGACCTCGGCTTCGAAATCCCGCCCCGGTGAGGCCGCGGCGAGCGTCGACTCGTAGTCGAGGTGACCGTCGGCGAGCGCGACACCCGACCCGTCGTCGATCGACAGGACGGTGTGGACCGCCGGGAGTTCGGGGGCGACCTCGAGAATGCGATCGGTGAACTGGCGGTGTGCGACCAGCGCCACGACGTTCGAGTCGTCCAACAGGTAGCGGAGCTCGCCGGCGACGTATCGGTAGTTGATGTTGATGGGTACCGCCCGCAGTTTGAACGCGGCGAGCATGGACTCGAAGTACCGGGGACCGTTCACCTGATAGACGCCGATGTGGTCGCCGGGGCGCACACCCGCCGCCAGGAGCGCGTTGGCCAGTCGGTTCGCCCGCTCCTCGAGCGCCCCGTAGGACAGCTCGACGCCGTCGCAGACGATCGCGACACGATCGGGAACCCGATCCGAGATCGCCTCCCAGATGTCGGCGAAGTGATAGCGGTCCAGAGTTGACATCATGGTGTCGGTTCCTCGATATCGGTGTGGCGGCGGGTCTTTCGGATCGTTCTCGACACACTCAGGCAGGCCTCGGTGATGGCGGGTCCGAACGACTCCAGCACCGGTGAGGTGTGACCTTCGTTGTAGCGCTGAATGGCCGCACCGGGGATGTCCAACGCCAGCATGAGCTGCGCGGAGGGGTCGACGGCCCGGTCCTTCGTCGTGATGAGGACCGTGGTCGGGACCTCGACGCTGCCGATCCATCGTCGCGACGAGAACGTGCCGATCGCCGTGCCCGCTTCGAGCACCATCCGCATGTCGTGGCGACGCATCTCCTGCGCTGCCCACACCTGGACCGACGACGGTCGAGCCGAACCGCGGAGCCCCTTCGGCAGGGCCTGGCGCACCGGCTTGGGCAGCCGCGTCACCACCTGCGTGGTACGCGTGGTGCTCGCCATCAGCGCCATCGATCCGGCGAAGACCAACCGTTGGTGCAAGGCAGGCACGAATGATGAGCTCGTCGCACAGAACACGAGGCCGGACACGAGCTGGGGGTGTCGGCGCCACATCAGCTGGGCAACGGGACCCCCCATCGAGTATCCGCAGAAGATCGCGTTCTCGATGCCCAGCTCGCCGCAGAGCGCAGCGACATCGTCAGCGCACGCTGACAGTCGAAATCGTCGACGATTCTTGATTCCTCTCCCGTGCCCCCGCAGGTCGGGAGCGATCACGTTGAAGTGCTCGCTGAGTGGGCCGAAACAGTTGAACCAGTTGAGCCCGCCCGAGGCGAACCAACCGTGCAGAAGCACGACAGTCGGCGCATCGGGAGACGGCCCGGCAACCTCCCTGACGAAGGTGGTTCCTCGTCCCTGCAGCCGTACCCGTCGGCCGAGGGGAAGATCGAGACCCGCGACGCCCTCGGGAACCGGCGTCTCGTCGGCTATGTCAGACACTCCGCGGTGCTGATCCAGCGCGATCACCGAGTCGCCGGTCACGGCTGACCCTCGAGCAGCAACGTCGCCGCAGCCTCGAGCTTGCGACCCACCGACGTCGACGGCTCCACCCCACTGATCCAGGCGACCAGTGACGACAACCACACCTCCTGGAGGATCTCGGTCACGAGCTGTTCCCGCTCCGTTGGGTCATCGGTGCCGATCGCGGCGAGGACGATGCCCGCCATGAGGTCTCGGACCTCGCGGACAACCGGGGCTACGGTCTCGTCGCCTGCGGCCAGCGCGCGCACCACGGCCACCGTGAACTGCTGCTGGCGTTGCAGCGCGCTGTTCGCCCGGCGGAGGACGTCGACGACTCGACCGACGGCGTCCGTGCCCGCAGCAGGCCTGACGAGCAGGCGGTCCGACAGACTCTCGATCTGTCGAAGCATCGCCGAGACCAACAGGTGCTCCTTGGATGGGAAGTACCGGTAGAGCGTGCCGAGAGCAACGTCCGCCTCGACAGCGACGGCGCGCATCTGCACCGCGTCGTAGCCGCCTTCGGCGGCAAGGCGCGCCGTCACATCGAGCATTCGCTCGTGCCGATCCTGTTGCGGCTTGGTGAGAGTCACTGACGCTGCACACCCCTGCTTGACGAAACGACCGCTCTGTTGAGCGGTGTCCCATCGTGCCACGAAAGTGGAACTGGTTCTAGGAATCTGCGCCCCAAGCCACGACGGGCCCCAGGGTGCCGACGAGCTCCTCGAACCCCGACATGTCGAGGCCGACAGAGTCGACCCTCCCGGCTCC
>JAIBBP010000156.1 GCA_019694615.1 Microthrixaceae bacterium
GCCCGCGCCGCGTCCCTTCGCCAGCACCCCGGCGACGCAACCGACGACGCACAAGCCTCCGCCACCGCCAACCTCGCCTCGGCCGGCGTGCCCTGCCTCACCATCACCACCACCGTCGACACCACCGACTTCGCCCCCGGCGGCACCGTCACCGTCACCGTGCGGTGCGAAGCGTCCATGGCCGACGTCACGCTGCTCGGCGTCCCCGGGCGCCGCACCTTCACCGCCACGGCCACCGAGGTCATCGACACCTACCGGAGCGGATCGTGAACCCCCGCGACGAACGAGGCAGCATCACCGCCTTCGTCGCGGTCGTTGCCACCGCACTGGTCCTGGTCGCTGGCATGGCCTACGACGGCGGACAGGTCATCGCCGCCCATAACGCAGCGCGCAACGACGCCGAGCGGGCCGCCCGAGCCGGAGCCCAACAGATCGACCTCGACCACCTCCGCTCCACGAACGAACCACGACTCGACCCCGTCGCCGCCGAAGCCGCTGCGGTCGCCTACCTCCAACGAGCCGGAGCGACCGGCACCGCAACCGTCACCGACGCCTCGATCACCGTGATGGTCACACGAGTCCAACCCATGCGGATCATCCCCGGCGCCGACCGGACCATCGTCGTTCGCGAGACCGCCACCGCCGTCGACGAGGCCCAACCATGACCGCCCGACGATCCGGTCGCCTCCTACGAGGCATCACCTCGCTGGTGGCGACCCTCTGCCTGCTCGTCGGCGTGCCCGTCCTGCTCGCGACACTCGTGGGCTGGCCGCTCCCGACCACCCTCCCGAGCGTCGACTCCCTGGAGAACGCGGCGCGCACCGGCATCAGCGACCAGGTCGTCGTCAACACCCTCGCCGTCATCGCATGGCTCGCCTGGGCACAGCTCGCCCTCGCGCTAATGGTCGAGATCCTCGCTGTCGCCCGAGGACGTCAGCCGATCCACCTTCCGGTCATTCCGGGCTTCCAGCTCACCGCTGCGCGACTCGTCGCCGGTGTGCTGATGATCGCCGCTCCGGTGCAACAAGGCCGCGCTCATGCCGTTGCGCCCCAGCCGATACCGGTCGTCGCCGAAGCGGTCGTCGACTCCGCAACTCCCGTCGAGCACCCGTTCCTGAACAGCGATGACGGGCACCAGATCAGGCTCATCGGTTTCACCGACGACACCCTGGTATCCACACCGCCGACCGGACATCCGACCGTCACGGTGCAACGCCACGACAGCTACTGGGCCATCGCTGAACGCACACTGGGCGACGGGTTCCGGTGGCAGGAGATCCTCGACCTCAACGCGGGGCGCACCCTTCCCGATGGCACCGTCATCACGGCCGGAGACGACACCCTCCACACCGGCTGGGTCCTCCTTCTCCCCGTCGACGCGACCGGCGATCCCGCGTCCGCCGTCCCGGCGACCGACCCCGGCCAGCCGACATCGGTACCCACCGAAACTTCGAGCGTCGTGGTGGAGCGGGGCGACAACCTCTGGGATATCTCCGAAGACCGGCTCGAGGACGACCTCGGCCGAGAGGCGACGGACGCCGAGGTGGCCCCCTACTGGCAACAGGTCATCGACACCAACCAGGACCGCTACGTCCAACCCGGCAACCCCAGCCTGATCCTTCCCGGCCAGGTCATCGACCTCCCTCCCACGGGCCACGAACCGCCGGCCTCGCCACCGCCGGTCGAGCCTCCCCCGGAAGTCGAAGACACACCGGTTCCCGCCGAGCCGCCGACAGAGGTCGAACCCAACACGCAGGCACCGGCGCCGCCCGTCTCATCGACCACGTCGACGCCCACGACCACGTCGACACCGACCACCACGTCGAGTCCGACCACGATGTCGACTCCGGAAGCGGTTGAGGACAGCGATGGCGAAGAGTCGTCCGACTTCCTGCCCGTCGCGTTGGCGCTGGGAGGGCTCACGAGCATCGCCCTCGCCGTCGGGCTCAAACGACTCATCGATCGCCGCCGACGGCACTACATCGAGAACCACGACGGTCAACTCCCCAGCCGCACACCCGACGACCAACGAGAGCTGCACCAGGCGATCGTCGCCCAGGCCGACGAGGAACGCATCGACGACCTACAGGGAGCGCTCGGACACCTCGCCGCCGTCCTCGCCGTAGCCGCCTCCGACAGGCGCGCACGCATGGTCCGCCACGCCGCCGACAGCCTTGAAGTCCTCCTCGACCAGCCCGACACCAACGCACCTTCGGGCTGGATCAGCTCCAGTGACGGCACCGTCTGGAGCCTCACCGAGCCACCCGACCCCGACGACCTCTACGAAGGGCCGCTGAGCCCCGCTCCACTCCTCGTGACCGTCGGCCAACCCGAGGACGACGCGCAGCTGTACCTCGACCTCGAAGCCGACGGACTCACCGCCCTGACCGGCGACCAGACGGTCGCCGAAGACCTCGCGCGTTCCATCCTCACCGAACTGACGCTCAGCCCCCTCGCCGAGACACTGCGCGTCATCGGTATCGGAGACGTCGTGAGCGAGGAGTCCAAGGTGCTGGAACACCTCACCGTGGTCGACTCCTGGGACGGCATAGCCGAGGACGTCCGGGCATGGGCCACGCAATCGCACGAAGCGTTGACCGATCAGGGCTGGCCCAACGCCTTCATCGGCCGTGGACACGACCCTGACCACGACGCGCTCGTTCCCATCGCCGTCGTGGCCGACCGTCCGCCGCCCCAGGAACTCGCCGAGGAACTGCGGGCCTGCCAGCCATCCGCCGTCGCCGTGGTGGTCGTTGGAGACTTCGACGCGGCCGTGGCAACCCTGCGCTGCGAGCCAGACACGCTCAACTTCGATTCCGTGGACCTCGCCTGCACACCCCAGGTCCTCGACGGCGACGAGCTCGCTGACCTCAGCCGGATCGTCGTCGCTGCTGACAGCCCGGAAGAGCAACTCGTGATGGAGGAGCTGCTCGGCGAGTACGAGAGCATCGTGTCGTCCAACGGTTCCACGACCTCGCCACCCCAACCCAGCGGCCCCGACGACGAGGAGCAGGACGACACGCCACCGGACTACGACGTCCTCGTGCGGCTGCTCGGCGACATCACGGTCGACGGCGACCGGCCGCTCAAGCCGAAGGCGACCGCGGTAGTCGCCTACATCGCGCTGAAGAGGTCGGTCAGCACCGAGCGGCTCGAAGAAGCGTGCTGGTTCGGCTCTGACGGCGTCTCCCACATCAAACGACTCCACGACACGATGACCGAGGCGCGGGCAGCGATCGGGTCTCAGCACCTCCCGGCCAACCGCAAGGGCACCTACATCGCCGGACCGCGTCTACGCACCGACCTCGAGGTCTTCGACTGGCACGTCCACCGCGCCGCGAACCTC
>JAIBBP010000194.1 GCA_019694615.1 Microthrixaceae bacterium
ACCCGCGAACACGGCGCCCTCGCCAACCCCGGCGGCAGACCCCGCAGGATCAACGCCGCCTGAACCCCTCACCACCTGTCAGGCAGGTACCGAACACGAACTGTCAGCCGGGTACCGACACTTGACATGAGCCGGTAGAAGCCGGTCTCGCCGTCGAGGCGGTGTGCGTAGTGACGATCCGTTCGTAGGTGCGGGCGGCGTCGGCTTGCATGCCCGGCATGACGTGTTGGTAGGTGTCCATGGTGAACGAGGCCTTCGCGTGGCCGAGCCGTTCGCTGACGACCTTGAGCGGGACGCCGTGCTTGATGAGCAGGCTGGCGTGGGTGTGCCGGAGGTCGTGGAGCCGGGTCGGTGGCAGGCCCGCTCGACGCACGATCCGGTCGAACGCCTGGGAGAAGGCGTGCGGGTGGGTCGCGCCGCCGTCGTCGGCCGGGAACAGCCACTCGGGTCCTGCGTCTGTCGGGCAGACGGCGCACGATTGCTGCCAGTCGCGCCATGTGGCGAGCATCGCCAGCGTGGTTGGGTCGAGCTCGATCTGGCGGCGGGAGCTCGCGGTCTTGCATCGGGTGACTTCGCGCTCGTAGCCCACTACGACGAGACCGCGGTCGACGGAGATCGTCGAGGTGGTCCAGTCGACATCGGTCCACTTCAGGCCGAGGACCTCGCTGCGGCGCATTCCGGTCGCGGCGCTGAGCCGGAACGCTGCGTAGAGGCGGTGTCCGGCAGCGGCCTGGAGGAAGGCGCGGAGCTGGGTTTCGTCCCAGGCGCGTGGTTCGACCGGTGGAACGTTGCGGATCGTTGGTCGTGCTGCGATCGAAGCGACGTTGCGGTTGACGATGCCGCGCAACAGCGCGTCGCTGAGCGCACCGCGGATCACTCCGTGGATCTCGAGCACCGTCTTGCGTGACAGTGGTCGGCTGCCGTCGGCCGGCGACAGCTTGCTCGTGTAGAGCGATTCGAGGTGGTCCGGCGTGAGGCGCCGGATGTTGATCGCTCCGAGCGATGGCAGGACGTGAAGGTGCACGATCCGCTCGTATCCGTGGAAGGTGGTGGGCGCGAGTTGGATCTTCTTCGCCGGGAGCCAGCGCCGCGTGAGGTAGGCGCCGAAGGTCAGGCTGCGGTTGCCGTCCTCGCGGCCAACGGCTTCCTTCGCGAGCTTCCGAGCGAGTCGTTCGGCCGCGTCTCGATCCGTGCCGGCCGCGTGCCATGTCCGCTGTTCTCGACCGGTGACCGGGTCGAGGCCGTGGTAGATGACTGCGTACCAACGATTGCCCTTCCGGGCGACGTATCCATCCATGATGAGTGTTCTCCTTCTGGCGGTGCCGTCGATCGGCAACCGGTAGAAGGATCGGTGGAACTCGCGGGACGGTCGCGCAGCGCTGGAGGCCAGCTGACCGGTGCCGAGCCGTGGACTGCTACCGGTTGCAGCAGTGCTTGGCCTTCTTGCCGGATCCACACGGGCACGGCGAGTTCCTCGGAACCTTCGCCGAGCTCGCTGGAGACCCGTGACCATTCCGCGTCGACGTCGTCGAGGGCCAATCGGTGCCGGTGGGAATCCAACGCACGTGATCGGGTGCCGCACCGCACTGCGGGCAGGGTTCCATCGATGGCTCGGCTTCACCTCTGGTCTGATCGAGACGCGACGTCCATGAACGTGGTGACGGGACGAACGCTTCGATCCGACCGGCGAGATCGTCGCGGGTGTCGCGGCCGAGCGCTCGCAGTGCCCGATCGCGCATGTCCGACAACTGGCCAACGAGACCGACCTGGTCGCCGTCGGACATCGTGAGTTCCAACGCGTCATCGATCCACGCAAGCGCCGTCGCATGATCGCCAACATCGAGATAGGTGAGCCCGGCACTGTTGTACAGCCACACGTCGTCCGGATAGCGGTCGCGCAGGTCCCGATAGATCGCATCCCCGATGTCTCGACGGCCGGCGAGGATGTTCAGCTCGGCGATCTCGGCTCGCGGGTGCGGCGCGCTGCGGTAGCCGAGCCGGATCGCCTGTTCCCACGCGTCGATCGCATCGTCCCAATCGCCGCGTCGACGGTGGATCTCGCTGATCTCGGTCCACACCTCCGTCACCGCAACGGTGTGCCTCGCGCACGGGTGCCGGGCGAGGGCTACGAGTGCGTCGAGCCGTTCGTCGCTTCCCGCCGGCGTGCGGTCGACGGCCCGGGACAACTCGAACACCGCCGACGCTCCGCTCATCGCCGTCGACCCTACGACCTGTCGGTCCTGCCCGTGGATCCCTCCTCTGGCATGAGTCTTGACTCATGATGAGTGATACTTCATACTGGTCGGGTGTGGGAGGTCGAGGTCACCGATCAGTTCGTCGAGTGGTGGTCGACGCTGTCCGACGCACAACGCGAGGCCGTGACCGACCGGGTCGACCTGCTCGCGGAACGAGGCCCGGATCTCGGCCGCCCGGTGGTGGACCGGATCCACAGCTCCCGACATCAGTCGATGAAGGAGCTGAGGGCGGCCAAGGGTGGCGCCCTGCGGGTGCTGTTCTCGTTCGACCCGCGCCGGCAGGCGATCCTGCTGCTCGGTGGCGACAAGTCGGGTGAGTGGAACGACTGGTACGCGTGGGCGGTCCCGCTCGCCGACGACCTGTACGACGAGTACCTCAGGGAACTCGAAGAGGAAGGACTGACCTGATGGCACGAACCAAGTTCTCCGAACTCCGCGACGCTGTGGTCGCCAAGCCCGGTGCTGCTGACCGTCTCGCTGGTCTGCGTGCGGAGACGATGGACGAGATCCGGCTGTACGAGCTTCGTCACGCCGAGGCCGTGAGCCAGGCCGAGCTGGCCGGCCGGCTCGACGTCACCCAGGGAGCGATCTCCAAGCTCGAGCATTCCGACGACGTGCGGGTGTCGACACTGCGCCAGTACCTCGACGCGCTCGGAGCGCGTCTCGAGCTCGTGGCAGTGTTCGACGACGACGATCGTCGGGTGCCGATTCATCTCGGACGCGACGACGCCGCCTGACCCCGAAGTTCGTCGTTCGTTCCCGTCGGCGCTCGTCGGCAGAGTCGGCCCGGGCTTGTCAACGCGATGTCAACGCTCGTGCGACCCACAGCCTCCGACGGCCACCCACCAACGCCTACGGCGCACACGGTGAGCACGGTTGTGAGCAGGACAAACACGGTCTTCTGCCCACGGACGCAGACGTTGACCTGTGCCCTCATAACCCGAAGGTCGCAGGTTCGAATCCTGCCCCCGCCACCAATAGCACCAGGTCAGAGGCCCTTTCCGCTCCGGCGGGGAGGGCCTCGTCCGTTGCCGGCTGTCAACGCCTTGTCAACACGAGATGGCGTAGGCGCCCGTGGGCATCCG
>JAIBBP010000167.1 GCA_019694615.1 Microthrixaceae bacterium
CATACAACAGAACGGGTTCGGGGGCCTCAGCGTTCTGCGTGGCGGTCCGCCATGTTGGCGAGAGTGCTCATGATCCGCCGCTCGGCGTCCCGGAGCGGAAGATGCTGGCGCGAGACGACGAGCTCGGCGGCCTGTCGCGGCAACGTGGTTCGAGCGAGCTCGTCGACCGCAGCGTAGGCGCCCTCGCCGTGGCCCGTTCCTATGACGAACGCCGCAAGCCACTCAGCCGACGGCATCTCCGCCCCTCCTGCCACCGCGACCGTTCTGCCCTCGGCGGGGTCGATCACCGCTGCCCAGTCGGAGTCGAATAGATCCCGTACACCGAGGACGAGCACGTCGAGCGCCTCCTGCACCGAACTCGAGTCGACGATGCGGGCCGAGAGCTCGAGGGACTCCACGGCACGATCGGAGTACGCAGACCTGGCCGGCCGGACGTGCTCGACGTCGACACCGTCGACCTGGGCGATCTCCTGAATGAGCAGGTCGACGTGGCGGGCGTCATCGAGGTCGATGGTGAGTTCGTCGACCGCGCGACCGCCACCGCGCTCGAGGATGTCGATGCCGACGACGTCGGCCCGAACCGCACCGATGCGACTGGCGACGGCACCGAGAGCACCGGGACGGTCGGGCAACCACACCCGCACCACGAAGAGAGCCATTGCTGCACCGTAGTGGCCTCTCGTTAACTCGATGAAGGTGGTATGTGAACGGCGCGTGAAAGGGCCGACGCTCCTCTCGTTGACCGCTCGGTCAAGACTCCGTAGGTTCTCGGGGATGGCGACGCCGAAGGACGATCCCTCCCCGGCGCGCCGACTGACGCCGCGAGGAACTCAGCGGCGCCGGCAGATCATCGACCTCGCCACGATGCGGTTCGCCTCTGACGGCTACCACCCGACGTCGGTGGCCGACATCGTCGACGGGCTCGGGGTCGGCAAGGGTGTGTTCTACTGGTACTTCGAGTCCAAGGAGGCCCTCTTCGAGGAGATACTCCGGGAGGCGCAGAAGGATCTCCGTCGAGGCCAGCAGCGCGCTGTGGCGAACACACCCGACCCGATCGACCGCATGGAGCGGGGCATTCGGGCAGCCGTGCACTGGTCTTTCGAGCATCGCGACCTCGCCAAGCTGGTCGAGTTCGCCCAGACCGACGAGCGGTTCGCCCACCTCGTGCGAAACGGTCGTGCGGCCCTGGTGGCAGATGCGGTCCCGCTTCTCGAGGAGGCGATGGTCCACGGGCTCATCCCCCCTGGCAACCCCGAGCAGCTGGGGTACGCCATGCTCGGCGTGAGCACCAACCTCACACTCGTCTACGTCCACCAACCCGGCCAGGACCCCGACGCGATCGCGGATGTCGCTGCCGACTTCTGCCTTCGCGGTATCGGCGCCCGCTAGGGCTCCGACGCCGCCCACGCTCGTTCTGTCCTGCGAGAGCACCACCCGGGTGGTGCTCTCGCAGGACAGAACGAGCTGGGGGGGGTGTTACAGCTTGACGAGAGCTCGGCGGAGGTTCCGGATCGCCTGAGCAGTGCGTTGTTCATTCTCGATCATGGCGAACCGCACATGGCCGTCCCCGTCGGGACCGAACCCGACACCGGGCGACACCGCCACCTCGGCCTCGGTGACGAGCAGCTTGGCGAACTCGATCGAACCAAGCTCCCGGTACGGCTCTGGGATCGGAGCCCACGCGAACATGGTGCCTCTGGGCGGCTCGATCTCCCATCCGATGCGGTTGAGGCCGTCGCACAGCACGTCGCGGCGACCCTGGTAGATCGCGGTCTGGGCTGCCGGAAAGTCAGGTGCCTCGTTGATTGCGACGGTGGCGGCGATCTGGATCGGCTGGAATGTGCCGTAGTCGAGGTAGCTCTTGAGCTTGGCGAGGGCAGCAACGACCTCGGGGTTTCCGAGCATGAACGCGACACGCCAGCCCGCCATCGAGAACGACTTGGTCATGGAGTAGAGCTCGACGGCGCACTCCTTGGCCCCCTCGGCTTGCAGAATCGACGGCGGCTGCCAGCCATCGAACCCGAGGTCCGCGTAGGCATTGTCGTGCACGACGACGACGTTCCGCTCCCGCGCGAAGTCGACGACCCGCTGGAAGAAGTCGAGGTCGACGCAGGCGGTGGTGGGGTTGTGCGGGAACGACAACACGATGACCCGTGGCTTGGGATGCCCGTAGTTCCACGACTCGACCATCGCGTCGAAGAACTGCTCCGCTCCGTTGATCATCGGGAGTTCACGGATCTCGGCACCGGCGAACAGCGCACCGTAGATGTGGATCGGGTAGCTCGGCGAGGGCACGAGCGCGACGTCGCCGGGCTGCAACAAGGTCCACATGAGGTGGCTGAAGCCCTCCTTGGCCCCGATCGTGTTGATGACCTCGGTCGTCGGATCGAGGGTGACACCGAAACGCCGCTCGTAGTAGCCGGCGATCGCCTCGCGGAGCTTTGGGATGCCACGGCTCGACGAGTACCGGTGGTTCCGGGAGTTCTGCGCCGCCTCGATCAGCTTGTCGACCGCGATCTCAGGCGACGCCAGATCGGGGTTGCCGAACCCGAGGTCGATGATGTCCTTACCGGCACGACGCTGCTCAATCTTCAGCGAGTCGATGATGGTGAAGACATACGGCGGAAGCGATGTGATGCGCCGGAACTCCATGGCCCGACACTACCGGTCGGACCGCAACACCCCGTCCCAATAGATCGGCGACGTGTAAGGCAGTGACGCCTCAGGGTGCCGAAGCGAGGCGCATGTCGAGCACCAGTGCCCGATCGGGGCCGAGGTCCCGAGCCCAGTTGCCGACCCCGGGGTCGTCGGTCAGAAACACGATCTGGATCACCTCGCCCATCCGCTCCAGGCGAGCGAGCAGTTCGCCCATGGCTTCGAACGGCCAGTTCACGAAGGCATCGTCGATGACCAACGGGACCGAGCCGACGAACGACACCGACCGCTGTTGCGCGAGTCGAGCGAGTACGTACCATTCGACGGCCTCCGCACCCGCCGAACCTCCGAGGAACCGTGGCGACTCCTCGCCCTGGCCGAGTCGGCTCTCCCAGCTCGCCGGTTCGTGGACAGGACGACTCGCTTCCGCACGACGGAGCCGGTTCCGAGCGGCCACCCGCTGTTCGAGAAGCGTCGCGACCCGCGGCTCATGGTCAGCCAGCCGCTGCTCGAGATCGCGTACCCGGTCAGCGAGGTCGGAGCCTTCGGACTCGAGTTCGGCGATCCGGGCGACGGCGCGCTCGTGGAGCTCGACTCGGGCTTCACCCTCGGCGACCCGCTCTCGCGCCTGAGCGATCGCTGCGAGCAGGACGGGGTCAGGGCCGGCATCGGGTACTGCGGAGCCGCCCTCGGCCGTCTCGGCGACCTCGGGTTCGGCGGGAGAGGCTTCAGCTGCCTCGGATTCGGTGGCGTTCAGCCCGTCGTCGGGGCTGCCCGGCTCGGGAAGCGCGTCCAACTCGACCGCCAGCTCGCTGATCTCCGCCTCCAGCGCGTCACGAGTTTCTTGCGCCTCCGCGATCCGGCCGGGAATCGTGTCCATGGTCTCCAGCCATCCACCGGCGATGGATCGGAGGTCCTCCAGCGACAGGTCCTCCGAAGGCAGTTGGGCACCCGTGCCTTCGAGCGCTGAGCGGAGCGCTGAAGCGGCAGCCTCATCGCCCCCATCGGGCGACGTCACCGCTTGCACGACCTCGACGCGCACTGCACGAAGAGCGCCGATCGGATCGTCGGGCAGGTGACCGAGCAGGTCCTCGACTCGGCGTTCGAGAGACGCTCGCTTCGCCGCCGCTTCGTCGATCCTCGGGTCGGCCGGGGCTTCGCTGTGCTCCGCTGCTGCTGTCGCGAGCGCTGACTCAGCTCGCTCGTACGCCCGACCCGCCGCCTCGAAATCGCGACGGAGCGACGGGTCCGACGCGGCGGAGGTAATGCCCATGATGTACGAGCTCCACGAGTCGAAGCCCATCTGCTCGAGGAGCAACGCCTCCTCAGCACGCAACGACTCCAACCGTCGTCGCAGCTTGCCGGCACCGAATCGTGAGGTCTTGCCGTCGAGCTCGAAGATCTCGTCGTGCGCCGTCTCCAGACGGTCCACCAACGCCGGATCGAGCTCTGGGCTCCGGAGGTTGCGCTCGGCACGTTTGAAGGCGTCGAACGCATCGTCGCGAGCAGCGGTGAGCCGATCGAGCTGTTCACGACCGTCAGCGGGCGAGGCGGCGAGTTCCGCAACGTCGAGCTCCAGCTGCTCGAACTCCGCGGCGAGCGCCTCGGCCTCCGGCGAGGCCACCGGCACCGTCTCCCCCACGTCGCGCATCGCAAACGCCCGTCGTACGGGCTCCGGGTCGATCGCCCGCCAGGCCTTCATGAGGCGCCGCAAGCGATCGGATTCGTCGATCAGGTCCGACAGGCGCGACTCGATTCGAAGGCGATCGGCCTCGACTTCAGCCTGAGACCGAACCGTCGCTATCGGCCGAACCGGGGCAACCGGGGCAACCGGGGCAACCGGGGCAGTCAGGGCAGCCGCTGCTGTAGGAGACGCCGGCGAGGGCGGGGCCGCTTCTCGGGCTTCGAGCTCGGCTAGTTCCTCCTGGGAGATCTTCAATCCTGCGACAGCGAACGAATCGAGCCCCGACCGCGCCTCGTCGAGCTCGGACGCCACCGCAGCGCGGGTGCGTTCGACCTCGGCGATCTCGGATCGATAGCGCTCGACGTCACGAACCGCTGCCTCGTACGCATCATCGTTTTCCTCGACGAATCGTCGGGCGTCCCGGAGGCCGGCATCGGCCGAACCGGCCCCAGTCGATTCGAACCCATCGGACTGCTGAGCCTCTTCGGCGACCTGGGCCTTCACCGGCTCGGCTCCGGGGAGGTCGCCTGCACGCAGGATCACGTCGAGGTCCTGGTTCAGCTCCAGCAGTTCCAGGTTCTCGCGACTGAGGTCGAGGAACACGCCGTGGACCTCCAACGACCCGCGCCCTCCGGGGTCGGTTCCTCGGGGAAGCGATGCCAGGCCGTGGACAAGGCGATCGCGGACATGCGCGGGGAGCCCGCTGATCACCGTGATCAGCGGGTGCAGGTCGACCGCGAAGCCGCCTGACTCGTCTTCGAAGCGAACCAATCTCATGGCAATGGTCCTATCGGCTGTCGCGCCGTCGACCTGAGGAGTTCTCGGCTGATCGACCGACCCGACGAAAGGAACCGTCAGTCGACATCGATCCTGCGAACTCGTTGCCGCGCCGGCGGAGCGGCGACGCCCGCGGCGTCGCCGACGGAGGCGCCGGCGACACGGTCGGCGAGACGTGCCAGAGAGCCCCCGGCGGAGCCGAGCATGTCGGTCACCGAAGCGGCAACGCCCGCCAACTTCTCGCGGTCAGCGACCACCTCCTCGACCACGTCCAAGAAGCTGCGGGCCGCTGCCAGCATCTCGTGGGCCGCAGCCTGCAGGTGCTCGACACCTCGATCGATACCCACGTCCGGCCGATCATCGGCGTCATCGGGAAGCGGAGCGGTTCGGGCCATGGCGTTCATTCTTGCAACCGATGGCGGCTACGTCAGACACGACACCACAGAAGCTACCGACGTGTCACGCTCCGGAGGGCCCAGAAACCCTCGAAATGTGCTGCGTGGCAATCGCGAAACCGCACACCTCGCAGCACATTTGGTGACGGGGATGGTGACGGGGCTCAGGAGAAGGTGATATCGAGCACGCCGTCACACAGGGAGGCGCCGGCGACCTCCCGTCGACGCAGAGAGTCCGGCAGGAGCACCGCCCGCCGATAGGGGCCGACCCGAACGAAGAGTTCCTCGGGGCTTCGGGAAACGTCGAGGTCCGCCTTCGTGGCGAACGGGAGGTCGAGCGACAACACCAGCTCGTCCCCCCGGCGTTCGATGCGCAACGGATCGCGATCGATCAGGACGCCGTGAGCTTCACGATCGCCGTACAACGAGGCACCGAGTTCGTCGAGCCGATCGACGCCGACGACCTCGGCATCGGCGAGATGTGCCCGCAAGACGGGCAGGGGCGCGAATCCTTCGTCAATCGTCTCGAGATGACGAACCTGTGCGTCCTTCCACTGGCTGAACCACGGATCGGTCACCTGCTCGGGCAGGATTCGGTTGGCAATGACCGCGTCGACTCGGTAGCCGAACAACGAAAGGTAGGTGTAGGTGCGGCGTGCCTCGGCGATCACCATCTTCTCGGGGTTCACGACGAGTCGCACCGTGGACCGGTCCCCGTCACGGAGCAAATCACGAACACCGTCGAGTTGGCGGTACATCCGCTCGGCGGCGCCGAAGACCTCATCGCCGGCGACCGGCACCTGGGCGAGGCGCTGCACCACCGGACCGAGCGACTGCGTCAGGCGTCGACCCATCGGGAACACCCGGTCCATGTACCAGCTCAAGATGTCCGGCAGCGACAGGAAGCGGATGGTCTCCGCGGTGGGAGCACAGTCGACGATGAGCACGTCGTGGTCGCCGGCCCGCTCGAAGGCGGTGATGTCGGTGAGCGCGAAGATCTCGTCGAGGCCCGGGATGATCGACAGTTCCTCGGCCTCGACCTCGTCGAGGCCGGCCCAGTCGAACACGTCGCGGAGGTAACCCCGAATCTCGCCCCAGTTGGTCTCCATGCGTTCGGTTGCGTCGAGTTGGGTGGCCCAGCATCGAGGTGCGACCTCGGTGAGCGAGCCGTCGAGGTCGACATCGAAGCTGTCGGCGAGCGAGTGCGCCGGATCGGTCGACATCACCGCAGTGCGAAGACCGGCTTGCGAGCATTGAAGCGCGGTCGCTGCGGCGACGGTGGTCTTGCCCACGCCGCCCTTTCCGGTGAAGAGGATCGTTCTCATAGTTGTGTCCTCATGGTGGTGTCCTCCCCTCGGTCACCCGCGGGGGGAACAGGCCGTGACGGGCGGACCACAGCCCACAGAACGCCAGCCCGAGCGTTGGCACCAGAATGCCGAACGCGAGGAGCGACTCACGCCGTGCCGCAGCACCGGCGAGCCCGACGAACACCTGCACCCCGAGGCACCCGAGCAGCGCCTGCTGCACGCGTTTGGGGGCAGTTCCGCTGAGGAACCACCAACCAGCCATGGTCATCTCCGCCCAGCGGCTGCGCTGAGCGCCGTCGTAGAGCGCCTTGAGGAACACCGCACACCCGGCGAGGAACAGGGCTGAGTCGACGAGCGCGACGACGATTCGGACCGGCCGGGTGTTGATCCACGACGCCGCGACGGTCATCACGACGAACAGCCCCGTCGTGATGATCGACGCCTGAACGATCGACCAGCCGGAAATCGAATCGCCGAACCGTTCCGCCATCGCCGCATCCCGCTGGGCCCGCTCCGCCTTCGAGCGCGCCTCCACCTCGGCACGGGCCTCGGCCGCCGTGGGACGCCGCTGCGGACCGGCCGGCGTGCTCATGTCCGACCCGATCCGGCGGCGGCAGCACCGACACCGGGGGCGACACCACATCGGAGTGCGTCGGCCAGACGCCGGGCCAGACGGTCGTACGCGAACTCATCGACCGCCCGGCGCCGAGCGGCCTCGCCGAGCTGCACGCGATCCGACCGGTTCAGTAGGTCGTCGAGCGCTTCGGCGACGGCAACGACGTCGGAGGGGCGGTCGACCACGGTGCCGGTCACGCCATCGGCAACCGCCTCGTGGGACCCACCGCTGCGGCCGGCGAGCTGGGGCACTCCACACGACGCGGCCTCCAGGAACACGATTCCGAAGCCCTCCTGCTCGAGTCCCATCCAGCGGTCGCGGCACAGCATGGCGAACACATCGCCGGCCGCGTGAAACGCAGCGAGGTCGTCCTCTGGCAGTCGACCCATGAACGCCACGGGCGCGCCACGGTCGGCAGCGCGGCGGCGGAGGCGGGCGTCATCGCGACCGGAGCCGGCGATCGCCACCATCAACTCGGGGTGCGACGGCGCGAGGCGGGCAGCGGCGTCGATGAGAACGTCCATGCCCTTGCGCGGCACCAGACGGCTGATGCTCGTGACGAGCGTCGCGTCTTCGGGCAACCCAAGCCGGCGACGGGTCGCACGGCGCTCGTCGGAGCCGATCGGTACGAAGCGGTCGACGTCGACGCCTGGTGGAACGACCACCGACGGCAACGACGCACCGGCAGCGCGCTCGGCTTCGGCCAGCGGGTAGCCGCCGGCGGCGACCACCATCTGGGCTCCCCTGAGAACACTCCCCAGCAGCTGCGAACTCCCGGGAAGACGACCAGGCAAGGTGATCTCGGCGCCGTGAAGAACCAGCGCGTACGGCCGGCCAAGAAAGGGACCGAGTGCGCCCAGCGGTAGCGCCGGGTCGAGCACGACGAGGTCGGCGTCGACCTCATCGGCAAGCCGACGGATGTGCAGACCAAGCCCCGGGTGAGGGAGCAGCACCGGATCGAGAGTGCGCCGGATGTCAATAGGAGCGGCAGCGTCGAACTCGGCCGCGCCGCGGTACGGCGTGGTCAGAACGGTGACATCGGCCGGATCAAGGCGACGCCACAGCTCCCAGAGGTAGGACTGGATGCCGCCCACCTTCGGAGGGAAGTCGTTCGTGACGAGCAGGTGCCTCACAGGTCGAACATCATCGTCGGTCGACACCGGCATCGCCAGAAACCGGGGCGGCGGCCGACACGGAACTGATCCCGAGCCGGTCGAGCGCCCAGCGTGCGTGCTCGGCCAACAGCGGGTCGGGACCGAGCGCGTAGGCCGACACCGCAGCGACGACGTCGGCGTGGTCGCCGCGCCCACTGTTGCCCAGCACGATCAGCAGGTTGCGACGCACCACCGCCGGGTCGCGGTCGGGGAGATACCAGCGCGAACACCGTTCGAGCAACGCTGCGTCGTCCAGCGCAAGCAGTTCCAGCGCGTCGATCGTCGGGCCGGGGTCGGCCTCCACCGGCCACGGATCACCTCGACGACTGCGGAGCTCGACCGTGCGGTTCGGCGGGCAGACCTCCTGGCAGTCGTCGCAGCCGTAGATCCGATCCCCGAGCGCAGTTCGGTACGCGGGCGGGAACTCCCCGGGCGCTTGCAGGAGCCAGGCAAGACAGCGTCTGGCGTCGACCACTCCCGGGGCGACGATCGCGCCGGTGGGACATCCGTCCAGACAGCGCGTGCAGGTGCCGCAGCCGTCGGGTTCCGGCGAGGGGACGTGTGTGATCACGGCGTCGGTGATCACCGAGCCGAGCACGAACCAGCTCCCCCGACCCGGCAGCAGGAGCAGCGAGTTCTTGCCGTACCAACCGACGCCTGCTCGCCACGCCGCCTCCCGGTCGACGAGGCTGTTGTCATCGGCCATCACCACTGCCCGATGGCCGAGCGAGCGAAGCTCACCGGCCATCGCTTCGAGCCCGGCCGCCAGTCGCCCGTAGTGATCGGCGGTGGCGTACCGGGCGATTCGCGCCGTCGGCCGGTCCACCCCATCGGGGGCAACCACTGTCTGGGAGTACCCGTGGACGCCGACCACGATGCTCGCCGCGGAACGAAGGATCCGCGACGGATCGGTCGATCGCGCCGGGTTCTTGTACGTGAACGCCATACCGGCCGCCATGCCGGCGTCGCGTCGACGTTCGAGAACTGCTCTGGGGCCGGTCCAGGGGCGAGCGGAACACGAGCCAACGGCCGCCAGGCCGGCTTCTCGACCGGCACGCAAGACCTGTTCACGCTCGTCGGCGGTCAGCGCTGGACGCGACGGCAGTGAACGGCGGCGGACCATCAGTGCTCGGTCCGCGAAGACGCCGAGCGTCTGCTACGGCCCGCTCTGCTCGGCGCCGGCGGAGCGGTACTGGACGACGGGCACCAACCCCGACGCCGCCAGCCGCCGCAGCGCCCGCTCCTCGTCGAGGTCGAGGACGACCGCGTCGTCAGCATCACGCGAGCAGATGAACGTGACGACGCAGTCGTCACAGGCAGTGGTGTGGCGCGAGGAGCAATCGTCGCAACTGATCCGGAGGGTCTCCATGTGGACCATCCTGGCGACGACCCCTGACAGCGAAGCGTGCTCACCGCACCAGCGCGAGAAAGTCGCTCGATCTCACGGTGTTGGCCCCTCGTTGGCGGGCCCCGTCGAGGACCCGCCGGTCATTCGAGACCACGACGACGACCGGGGCGGACGCCTGGTCGACGAGACCGAGGAGCTCGTCATCGGCTTCGAGGCCTTCGCGCGTGAAGCGCGTTCGCACGGGCGAACCGACCGTGCGGACTGCGCTTCCACCCTCGGCGTCGCCGTCGAACACCAACACCACTTGTGCACCCGACGTCACCTGCAGGTCGGTCGCAGCGCGCGCCAGAGCGTCACGCTGCTGGGCCGCCGTCAGTTCGGGCCAACCGAGCATGGTGACGTTGTAGCCGTCGACCAGCACGAGTACCCCTGGACGACCCATCAACCACCGAGCTGCGTCGACCGTGTCCTCTATGAGGCCCTTCCCCAGTCGAACCGGGCGTCGGCGGGTGTCGCGTGCGACGGACCCACCGCCGACCGACCCGGCTGCCTGTGACGGTTCAAGCGGCGGGCGAGGCAACGCATCGACGGCGTCGATCATCGACTGGAGCGCAGCGCGAACCTCGATCACGGCGCGCTGGGGAATCTCCAGCAAACCCGGCGTGGGCGCAGCGGCCTCCACCGGGCCCGTGGCTGCCTTCAGTTCGGCGGTGCGACGGGCCAGGACCCGTTCCATCGCCTTGAGTTCCCGCACGGCGCGTGCTCGTTCGTCGGTGGCCCGTTCAACCGCGTCGCGCGCCTCGTCGAGTTCCGTCCGTCGACTGACATCCGCCCGCCGAAGCCGATCGAGCTCAACCCGAACCCCGTGCAACTCCCTCGCCAGCTCGTCGATCCGTTGCTGTTGGCTCCGCACCAACTCTTCGGTGCGCGCAAGCTCACGGCGAGTCGCCGCGTCGACACCTTCCTCGACACGTGCCGTTCGCTCCCTGACCATCGCGTCGAACTCGTCACGCCACCCATCGGGACGGGTCAGCCACAACCACCCCGCGCGGCCAACCTCCCCCTCGGTGGCCAACCCGGCAACCCGCTCTCGAAACTCGTCGTCGTCGAGCGCGGTCCGGGCCGCGTTCAGCGCTCGTGGGGGCAACTTCGAGAACCGGAGGAACGGCTGGATCGCACGAGGTGCCGTCACGGGAACGGTCTCGGCGGCACTCCGCCGAGCCACGGCGATTGCCAACTCGAGCGCCGGTCGCAGCAGGTCCAGCTCGGCGGTCACCGGTGGACGAACCTCACGAGACCCGGGTCACGCAGGGTCGACGGCGCCGAGCTCGGTCACCGCGGCGCTGGAGTTGCACCACCGGCACGAGACGTCCTCGATGTCCTCCACCAGAACCTCGACGTCCTCGATCTCCAACTCTCCGCCGACGCTGTAGTGGTGAAACGAACGCGTGGTGCGGGTGACCCGAACGTCGAACCGGGTGAGGTTGCCGCACGCTCCACACCGGTAGCGCACACCGATCGGCGGCAACTTCGGTGTGGAGTGGTCTCGCTCGGAAACAGGGGAATCGGACGGCACGCCGCCAGGCTACCAGCACGTCGCCGCTACCGATGCTTGCGAGTCGAACGTTCGTTCGCTAGAACGTACGTTCGTGGCGCGGCGTTCCCTCCCCCCACATCAGGCGAGTTTCGACGAGCTCGGGATGCCGCTCGAAGACGTCACGTTTTGCGTGATCGACTTCGAGACGACCGGATCGAACACCGTCGACAGCAGCATCACCGAGATCGGAGCGGTGAAGCTACGTCGCGGCGAGTGCCTGGGCACCCTGCAAACCCTGGTCAATCCCGGTCGG
>JAIBBP010000138.1 GCA_019694615.1 Microthrixaceae bacterium
CGACGTCCGTTGGGATCCCGAAACCGGGTCGATCGGCGCGACGGTGACCGTGGTTCTTCGCAACGACGCGCCCGCTGGTGGGCTTCCGCCGTATCTGATCGGCAATTCGGGGGGCCGTCCGGACGGTACCAACATCACCGACCTCGCGATCGTGACGCCGTTCGAGGCGACCAGTGCGACCGTCGACGGCGTCGAGACGGTCATGAGCCCGCTTCGCGATGACAACGTGTGGCGGCACACGGTGCGCACCGAGGTCCCACCCGGGGGCGAACGCAGGGTCGTGGTCGCTCTTGAGGGGGAGGTGAGCCCAGGGGCTCGCTACCGTCTTCGCTTCAGCGGTCAGCCGCTCGTGAACGACGACTCGACACGAGTGGTTGTGACGGCCGATGGCCAGGACTTGGTCGGAGGCCCAGGGATCGACGTCGCGGACGGACAGGCGACGATCACTTTGCGTCACCTTGGTCAGACGATTCTTACTCTCCGCGCGAATTCGTGATCGATACCCGGAGCTTTGGGGTAGAGGGCTGGACCTCATGAGGATTCTCAACGAAACTCGGTGGATGTCGACTCGCGCTGCACTCGCATGCGGCGCGAAATAGATGAGGATTGCGGGGATTGGTATGGCCGGCGTGCCGATGAAGCGGATAGGTGCGGTGGCAGCGGGAGCGGTGCTGGTCCTTGGGTCGATCGGGCTGTTCGTCGCGCCGGCGTCAGCGGCGCCTGCTCCGGCGGTTCAGGACAGGAGCTGCGCGGACTACATCCCTCGAGACCTCGCCATCAATGTCCCCAGCGCGGCTCCGGGCGAAACGGTGACCATCACCGGCCTCGCCTCTCCCGGTGACACCGTCACCATCAGGATCGCCCAACTCGCCGGGCCACCAATCGTTCTTGCGACGGCGGTGGCCGATTCGAACGGCTACTTCTCCGCGAATATCACGATCCCCGCCAACTACGCGGAGGGCACTTACAACATCACCGTGTCGTCACCGAACTGTGACGGTGTTGGCACCATCACGTTGGTCGTGCGTTTCCCTGGAGGTCGGTGTACCGACCGCCGAACGGTCGAAGCGCAGCGTGGCGATTCCGTGGAGTGGACCCTCCTGGGAGTGCTCGATACCACCAAGCCGCTCACGGTCACGCTCGTGCCGGTCAGTGGAGGGCCGTCCGTCGTCGTGTACACCGGTGCGTATCCGGCGAGCGGCGAGGTGACGTTCACCGTCCCGGCGTCGCTTCCCGATGGGCGCTATCGCATCGTCGAGTCGGGAACGGGGAAGAACGGTAAGCCGCTCTCGGCGCGATGCGGCCGGCTGAGGGTACGGGGCGGGGGAGGTGGTACCACTTGTGAGACCGGTGGCCAGACCTTCAATTTCGACGCGACCGTCAAACTGATCGACTGGGATGGATTCAACCCGAAGGTCGAGTACACCCCGGCCATTCCGGTGAATCTCGCGGCCGGAACGTGGAACATCAGCTCGGCAACAGCGCGGGACTCGTACCCGAACCGTGTCAACGTGACTCAGACGTCGGAGGTTTGGGAGATCGAGTTCCTGGACTCGTCAGGAGCGGTTCTCGCTCGGTCCCAGCCGACCCAGGACGTTCCGGACATGGTCGACCCGGGGGTTTGGACCGGTCCGCTCGGGGCGGTCGTGCTCCCGGCGGGAGTGGTGTCTGCTCGGGCACATCACCTGCCTGACCTCTATCCTGACGCGCCATTCGAGCCGGCCAACAGTGTGTACGCGATCAGCTTTACGATCTGCCACGGCGGTGGTGGTGGCGGTGCAAGCTCCTCGACCTCGTCGTCGAGCACGCCGTCGAGCACGCCCACAGGTGACGGCGGGGCATCCTCAACGACATTGGCACCGATCCTGCCGTCGACGCCGCCGTCTGCCCCGGCAGTTGGCAACATCGCGTCGCCGACATCCGCTCAGGTAGCGGTGGCTGATCAGCAAGCGACGCGGATCAGCAGCCAACCGACCAGGGTCGCCGGAACGTCGACGAGTCGTTCGGGCTCGGGCGCTACCGGGCTTGCGGCCACGGGTTCGACGGTCCGGCCGTACATCGTTGCGGCGGTGGCTCTGATCGCAGCCGGTGCGCTGTTTGTGATGGGTGCCCGCCGCCGACGAGAAGTCTGACCTCGGGCGACCCCCAAACCTTCTGATCGGCAGGCGGTCCCGACGGGTCCGTCGGCCGTTGTCGAGTGCCGTTCTACCAGGTATTCCGGGGTTTTCGGTCCGGCGAGTGGTGGCGAATCCGGCCCGTGACGGCCCGTGGAGTACCAGAACGAGTGCCAACTTTCGCGTCGGTCCGCGGCTGCCGAGTCACCGGCTGAGATGCTCAACCAGCGGTGTGAGCAGATCCTGAAGGTCGTCGACCGACAAGCGGCTCGCCTCGGGTCCGCCGTCGCGGAGCTGGCGGAGTGCCCGTTCCGGCTCGTCGAGAACGCTGGCTCTCAGCGCGTCCGCCACGAGGTGCCCGAGCCCGAACGGCGCTGCCGCGAGTGCGGCCGTGGTCTCGCCGGCGCGGTCGTGCTCGAGGACGAGCCGGTAGAGGTCGTAGAGGTCCGAAGCCCGCTTTCGTGGCTCACGGTGCCGTCCGCCGAACAGCGCACCGGTCTTCATTGCGACAAGGGCGGCGACGGTTGCCACACGAAGATGCGCCGTCGCCGTTCCGGCGGTGATCTCGGTCTCGGTGGCGCTCTCGAGTGCCCACCGATGGCTCACCACGAAAAGCCGATCGGCGAGTTCGACGCCGTCGAGGTCGTCGTAGCGGAACGACTCGGTGTCGATCACATCGACCCTGACACCGTCGATCAGGACCCGGTTCGGGTTCGTCGGATCGACCGCGCCGATGCTCGACGTGATGACCTCGATCGCGGTCGGCACGGTTGCCTCGGTGACGGTGTCGATGTCCTGTGTGGCTCGGTGGACCGCAGCGAGTCGACACATGACGGCGAGGCCGCCGACGAGGGCGTAGGGACCGAGGTTCAGCTCCGCGAGTCGAGCGATGGTCTCGACCAACCGGGCCGCGGTGCCGTTGACGTCGCCGGCCAGAACGATCGGCTCACCAGACACGGGTGAAGTCCTGTGGATTCCAGTCGTCGAGGATCTCTGCGCCGCGGGAGCGATCCTGTGCGAGGTCGAGCGCGGCAAACAGACCGTGCGCGAACCGCCAGTTTCCCCAGGCGTCGGCCCTGCGCTCGAACGTCTCGAAACACACCAGCGGTGTCGGCGGAACAGCGACGGTGCACGCCCGCTCCTCGAACCGCTCGGCCTTGCCGACGCGGTGGACGGCGCGCCGAAGGTCGGCCTCCGACGCGAGGTAGAAGTCGGGCGGGTAGGCGCTGCCGATTATCACGGGCGCACCCCACGCCGCAGCACCGACGGTGCCGGCGACAGCCCAGCCGTGGTCGGATTCGCCGGTCTGGCCGGTCGGCAGTCCGGACAACGCTGTCGGCGTGGAGTGCCAATCGTCGGCGAGCGCCCAGAACAGCTCCGGGATCAGCGGCGTTCCATCGGCTCGGACCAGCGCCGCATCCTTGAGCCGTTTGGCTGTGGCGACGATCGCCGAGTGCGACAACGAGACGCGCCGCGCCACTTCACGCATCGAGGGCGGGTCCTTTGGCGCCATCAGCAGCGCGGTTGCCCACGAGATCCCCGCAGAACCCGAGATCGGCCGTGGCGGCGCGCCGCCTGCTTCTCGCGGGTCGGCAGGAACGTCGGCGTCGATATGCACGCCCTGCGCCCGCAACACGAAGTGTCCTCGTCGGTCGAGCCAACTCCAGCCTGCGTCTCGGAGCGCCTCGCGGGCCGGACCGGTGATCAGGTCACCGACCACGAGGTTGGTCGCTGCTCGCTTCGCCGGCCGCGTCGCAGCGACCATCCGCGCGACTCTTCCCGGATCGACAACGGACGCTGCCGCGATCGCGACCGGAACGGTGATGCCGTCGACCGTGATCGCCAGGTTCCCGTCATCGCGATCGGGCGACTCCACAACTTGGTGACCGAGCGAACCCAGGGCACGACCGAGAGCCAACTCTGCCTGGCCCGCGAGGCTGACTTTGGTGGTGCGGCCCATGGCCCCCAGCTTACCGGTCTGTCGGTATGTGGTCACTAATAAGTGACCACATCGGTTGGCGAGGTCCTCGGCCCACTCGATCTGCTCCGAGCGGTCGAGGTCCTCGATCGTGTCGATGAACTGGGGCCGTCGCAGCTCGGTGATCGGTACCGAGGTGAAGGGCAGCGCCTGGAGCTCCTCCCAAACTGCTTCGAGCCAGACCACGTGGCGCCGATCGAACCGCAGGTGCATGGGCGCGACCTGAAGGTGGGCTCGGGCGGCGTACTCGGCGCGCACACGTTTGCGGGTTCCCCTGCGGGGCACCTGCTGCACATCCAGCGCGACCTCCCGTTTTTCTCATCGAGGTCGGCGAGTTGTCAGAACAGAGTCGGCGCGTCGGCCGCCGTGACCGGCCGCCGCCGGGTCGATCCGGCCGTGGACGGCGCCGTATTGGCCGGACTCGTTTCTTCTGGCTCGGCGGTCACTGGTGCCGGCACCGGAGCTGCCAACGCTTCGGCCGCCAGCGTGTCTCACACGACGTAGCGGTCGACGCTGCTCGACAGCTTTGGACCCGGTGCGTGATTGACTGCCAACTCGGTAGCCGCCGTACGTAGACGGGGGTTACAGTTGTTGCAGATAAGGAGGTGTCGGTATGGCACGGTCGAGTGTGTTGTCGAGCGCGTTGCGGGTCGAACCGAAGAAGGCAGAGCGCGAGTCGGCTGCCAAGGTCGCCCGTGCCGTGCGGGGTCGGAGTCGGTCGTTCACGCTCCTGTTGCCGGACGGGACGCCGGTGCCGTTGCCCGGAGCTCTCGTCGAGGTGCTGCGTGCGTCGGCCGATGAGATGGCCGACGGCCATGCCGTGACCGTGCTCCCGTCGGAGGTGAGCCTCACGCCCGCGGAAGCTGCCGAGCTGCTCGGGCTGTCGAGGCCGTTCGTTGCCCGGCTGCTCGACGAGGGCGAGATCCCCTCGGAGCGACTTCCCCGCAGCCGTCACCGGCGTGTGCTGTTGTCGGATGTGCTCGCGTTCCAGGCGAAGCGTGAGCGCCGCAAGGAGGGCCGTCGGCGGATTGCGGCGGCAGTGGAGGAGGCCGACCTCCCGTACTGATGGGTCGCGTTTTCGCGGACAGCAACGTCCTGGTCCCGTTCTCGGTCATGGACGTTCTCCTGGCGCTGAGCGAGGACCGCGTCCACGAAGTGATCTGGACCGACGACTTGCTCGACGAATGGGAGCGGGTCATCGTGCGGGAGCACAAGCGCTCACCGGAGTCCGCCGCCCAGATCACCAGCGCGGTGCGGGAGTGCTTCGCCGACACCAAGGTCGAGCGCGCCGAGTACGAGGACCTCATCGAGGAGATGCCGGGCAAGGACGCCGACGACCGCGTCCACATGGCGGCGGCCGTCGCCCGTCAACCGTGCACGATCCTCACCAACAACGCGAAGGACTTCCCGTCGAAGGCGCTCGCGAAGCGTGGCGTCAGGGTCACCGACCCCGACACCTACCTGGGCGAGATCGCCGAGGAGCTGCCCGACGAGGTGGTCAGCACGCTCGTCCGGTTGGCTGCCGAGAAGTCGAGGCCACCGAAGACCCCGTACGACTTGGCCGACGACCTTGAGCGGGCCGGTGTCCCGCGGTTCGCCGTGATGATCCGGCCGCTGTTGCCCAGCGGCTGACTGGATCAGGCTCCCGTGATGTCCTCGTGCCGTCGCGGGCGCTCGAATCCCACGCTGTGACGGGCCGTCCGAGCGGGCCCGTTAGAAAACCCGATAGAAGCGGACCCGATCCGAACGCGGGAGAGGCGGCCTCCGGAACCGAGAACCGCCTCTGACCAGCGCATCTGCGCAGTGCGCTCGGAGGGACTCGAACCCCCAACCTTCTGATCCGTAGTCAGATGCTCTATCCAATTGAGCTACGAGCGCCGGCAACCGGGGAGAGATCGTAGACGCGTCGCTGGGTGGCACCAAATAGGTTGGCGCCACCCAGCGATGAGGTCGATCGAAAGGCCCCAGTCGTCAGAGTCGACGGCCGCAGACGGGCCATGGGCTGCGGCCGCGAGCGTTGTACAGCGCCCGCGCCATCGCGTCCTGCACCTCGCGTGGGGCGGCGGAGGGTGCGGTACCGACGTACTCCGGAAGGACCGAGCGGGCCACACCATTCCAGGTGCTCTGGTTGAACTGGTACAAGCCGTGGTACGTGCCACTGCTCGACCGGGCCTGTGGGTTTCCGCCCGACTCACAGTTCGCCAACCGGGCGAGCTGCTCGTCGGACAGACTCGAACTTCGTACCGATGCGAGAGCAGCAGATCGTCGCTGAAGGTGATTGGCAACGAGGGCCTGGTCCTCTGGCGTGCAGGCGGCGGTGACAGCAGTAAGTGCGAGTGCTCCACATGCGAGGGCGCGCGTCAGTGAGGGCTTGGGGTTCATGCTGAGGAATCTCCTTGTCGGACCGACCCGCGCTTGGGGTGGTGGTCGAGAGGTAGAGAGGTCAGAGGGCGCCCAGCACTCGCGACCGGCAATGGGTGCTCATGGGGGAAGTGGGGCGCGGTACGGACCGCCTGCTATGTGTCGTTGATGACACTATGACGAAGTTCGTTACGAAAACGCAACAAAAGTGCACCGTGGCATCGGTCACAGAATCTGACGGTCCGTCAGATCTACGGCGTCAAGCGCGATTGCGGAACGAGAGCTGAATCGCCGGTCCGTGGCCTCGTCATGTCGAACAACGACAACGCCCGGACCGTTGGGCCCGGGCGTTGAAGGTTCTCGCGTGGGGCGGAGAGGGTGGGATTCGAACCCACGGACTCACTTGCGCAAGTCACCTCCTTAGCAGGGAGGCCCGTTCGACCGGACTCCGGCACCTCTCCAGGCGGAGACAGTGTATCGACACCGGTCCTCACCGGCGTCCACAAATCGGCTTGCTCAACGAGTTCGGCAGCCGGCGGAGGGAGGGGGATTCGAACCCCCGGAGGCTTGCACCTCAACGGTTTTCAAGACCGTCGCAATCGTCCACTCTGCCATCCCTCCGGGCGGAGACCCTACCAGCGGGCAACTCCGACTCGGCTCCCAGTTGCCCCATAACCCATCCGATCGACCACGCGATCCGAACAGCACGTGATGGTCGATGACGCTCGTATCAATCACGTGACGACGATGTCACGCCTCGTGCGTCTCGGTCGCGGCGCGGCGATCGGAATCGCCACAGCGGTTGCGGCATTGGGTGCTGCGGAACTCGTCGCAGGCCTCGACCGTCGGTTCGCGTCGCCGATCACTCAAGTGGGGAACCGCGTCATCGACTTCGCACCGCCCTGGCTCAAGACGTTCGCCATCGAGACATTCGGCACCAAGGACAAGCCCGTGCTGGTGGGCAGCGTCTACGTCCTCCTGGCGGGCTTTGCGGTCTGTCTCGGCGTCCTATCACGACGCCATCGAACGTGGGCGATGGTTGGCGCCGCGATGTTCGGTCTGGTTGGGGCGGCGGCCGCGCTCGCCGGCGTCGGCGGTTTCGCCGCAGCGGTCCCCTCGATTGCGGGCGGTGTCGTGGCAGCACTGGTCATCGGCCCACTTGCCAGGCGAGCGTGGACGGACTCTCAGCGAGCGGAGGACGCGTCGCCGCCCAGCGCCGAGTCTCCGATCGTTCATTGGGCGTCCGGCCCGGCCCCCGGGGCGAGCCGCAGGGCGTTCCTCGCCGCAGTGGGTCTGGTGACGCTGGTTGGCGTCGGAGCGGCAGCGTCAGGTCGGCGACTCCGATCGCGATTCGACGCCGCTGTCGAACGAGCGAAAGTCAGTCTCCCGAAAGCGAAGCGCCCCCTAGAGCCACTGGATCTCGCCAAGTACGAAGCCGGTGTCGATGGTGCGACCCCGTTCATCACCCCCAACCGCGAGTTCTATCGGGTCGACACCGCACTTGAGGTTCCACAGGTCGACCTCGAGAGCTGGACGCTCGGTATCACCGGCCTCGTGTATCGGGAGTTGACCTTCTCCTACGCGGACCTGCTGGCCCGAGACCTGGTTGAGTACGACCTCACGCTCACCTGCGTCTCGAATGAGGTGGGCGGTCGACTTGCTGGAACTGCGCGCTGGCTCGGGGTCCCACTGCGCGAGCTCCTCGCGGAGGCTGGCATTCAGGAGAGCGCCGACCAGGTCGTCGGCCGGTCGGTGGACGGCTACACGTGCGGCTTCCCGGTCGACGTGTTGGATGACGATCGATCGGCACTGGTCGCAGTCGGCATGAACGGCGAGGTGTTGCCGGTTGAGCACGGGTTTCCCGCCCGTCTCCTCGTCGCCGGTCTCTACGGCTACGTGTCGGCAACCAAGTGGCTGACCGAACTCGAGATCACCCGTTTCGATCGCTTCGATCAGTACTGGGTTCCCCGCGGCTGGGACGCGAAGGCACCGATCAAGACGTTCTCGCGAATCGACACGCCGGCGGGACTCGGGCGCCTTGATCGGGGAACGCATCCGATCGCGGGCGTGGCGTGGGCGCAGACCAGGGGAATCTCCAAGGTCGAAGTGCGTGTTGACGGCGGCCCGTGGACCGAGGCCGAGTTGAAGCCCGTTCCCAATGACGAGACGTGGTGCCAGTGGGTTCTGCCGTGGGACTTCGAGCAGGGCAGCCACGACATCACCTGTCGCGCCACCGACGGTTCCGGCGAGGTGCAGACCGAACAACGGGCGAGTCCACGACCCAACGGCGCGTCGGGATGGGACTCCGTCGTTGCCTTCGTTTCCTGACCACTTGATCTCACAACAAGGAGAATGACATGACCACATCACGATCGATACGTCGAGGGGCGGCGGCGGGACTCCTCGCAGTCGCTCTCGCAGCGGCAGGGTGCGGTGACGACGACGCGTCGTCCACCGGTGACGCTGATTCACAAACAGCGACGACGATGGCGAGCTCGGCCGCAGGCTCACCGTCGGGTCCGGGGTGTGCGTCGGTGCCGGAGGACGGCTCGGGCAGTTTCGCCGGCATGGCGGAGGACCCTGCGGCGACGGCCGCGTCGAACAATCCGGTGCTGTCGACGTTGGTGTCGGCGATGACCGAGGCGGGCTTGGTGGACACGCTCAACAGTGAAGGTCCGTTCACGATCTTTGCTCCGACCAACGACGCGTTCGCCAAGATCCCCGAGGCTGACCTCAGTGCGGTGCTTGCGGACAAGGACATGCTGACGAAGATCCTCACCTTGCATGTCGTGCCGGGAAAGATGTCGGCAGCGGAGCTTCTGGCCGCCGGTTCGGTGGCGTCGGTCGAAGGAGAGCAGCTGGCGATCACCGGTGAGGCGCCTGAACTGACCGTCGGAGGGTCGGCGACTGTTGTCTGTGGTGACGTGCAGGTCGCGAACGCGACGGTGCACATCATCGACACAGTGCTGATGCCGATGGGCTGAAGCCTCTCCTGGCCGGGGGGTCGGATTGGGGCCAGGGGTGGGCTGCCCCGGCTCCAATCCGTTGACGTATCGGTGCCGAACCCACTGGTGATGAACCCTGGTAGCCGCAAAGATCAGGACGTGGTCGACTTCCTGCAGCGCCGTGGTCGGCCCATGGAGTCGTCGCTCGACGATCTGTTGGTACTCGTCGCCCGTGGCGACCGGCAGGCGTTCGAGTCGTTGTACGACCGGCTCGTCGACCGGGTGTTCGGAGTGGTGCGTTCGGTACTTCGTGATCCGGCGAGATCCGAGGAGGTCACCCAGGAAGTCATGCTTGAGATCTGGAGGACGGCCCCTCGGTTCGAGCGGTCCCGCGGCACCGCGAACGCGTGGGCGATGACGATCGCCCACCGGAGGGCGGTCGACCGGGTCCGGTCGGAGCAGGCAAGCCGCGAGCGCGACGAACGACACGCTCGAAACCGTGGATCCGATCCTGTTCCGGACACCGGGACCGTCGTCGTCGACCTTCTCGATCGTGAACGAGTCGTTCGAGCGTTGGGAGAGCTCACAGCGCCCCAGCGAGAGTCGATCGAGTTGGCGTACTTCGGTGGGCACTCGCACAGCGAGGTCGCCGTGCTCCTCGACCTGCCGTTGGGAACGGTGAAGACGAGAATTCGTGACGGTCTCATTCGACTCCGCGACCGATTGGAGGTGATGTCATGAGTGGCATGGGACCAGACGACGAGACCCTTCACCTCGCCGGGCTGGCAGGGCTCTACGCGCTCGACGCCCTCGAAGGCGACGACCTCGAGCGGTTCGAAGCGTTGCTTGCAACGAGCGACGAGGTGAGCGACGAGGTCGCGGGGTTCCGCGCCACTGCGGCGCGACTCGCCGAGGTCAGCGCGACCCCGGCACCCGCCGGGCTTCGGGACCGAGTCATGAATGATGTGGCACGCACGCGGCAGATGAAACCCGTGGTTCCTCTGATCGATCGCCGCAGCCGCCGCGGGGTCCGCACAGTCGCACTGTCGGCGGCGGCAGCGGTGTTGCTCCTGTTGGCAGGTCTGACGGGCTACCTCGTCGCCGATCGTGGAGCAGACGAGCAGTCCCAGGTTGGGGCGCTTCTCGCTCAAGCCGACACCCGCGTTGTTCCGCTCAATGTTGTCGACACCGATCGAGTCGTCGGCCACGTCGTGGTCTCCGCCGGCGCCGGCACGATGATCTTGGTCGCCGGCGACATGCCGGACCTTGCGGACGGACGGACCTACGAGCTCTGGAAGCTCGATGGCGAGGGAGCCCACCAGGCCGGCTTGTTCGAGCCCGACTCGGAAGGCCGCGTCGAGGCGACGATGAACGTCGACCTCGACGGCACCACCGGGTTCGCGATCACCGATGAGCCCGCCGCCGGGTCCGCCGCACCCACCACTCCAATCCTCATGACCGCATCGCTTGCGTAGGGACGGGGCACGGGGCGACGAACCCCATCGAGTGGACCTCACGGGATCCCGTTTCGCGCAACACTGTTCCCATGACGAATCTCGCTTCCGTCTGGTACCGGGTCACCGACCTCGATGTTGTCCGCGGTGAAGGGTGCTGGGTCGAAACCGCAGGAGGAGACCGCTACCTCGACTTCACCTCGGGCATTGCGGTGACCAGCACCGGGCACTGTCACCCAGCTGTCGTGGAGGCGATTCGCGACCAGGCGGGGCGCTTCATCCACGCTCAGGTCAACTGCTACGAGCATCCGCTGTTGGAGGAGTTGGCGCAGGCGCTTGACCGGATCACGCCGTCGTCGATCGACACCTTCTTCTTCTCGAACTCCGGGGCTGAGGCCACCGAGGCGGCGGTCAAGCTCGCTAAGCAGGCGACCGGTCGGTCCAATGTGATCGTGTTCGACGGGTCGTTCCACGGGCGAACCCACTTGACGATGGCGATGACCACGTCAAAAACCGTGTATCGCGCCGGCCACAGCCCACTACCGGCGGGGGTGTTTGTTGCACCGTTCCCCCGCTCACTCGGAACGGGGTCCCTCGACGAGCGCGTCGAGGCGTCGTTGGCCACGCTGCGCCATCTTCTGGCTTCCCAGACGGCCCCGTCGGAAACGGCGGCGATCATCATCGAGCCGGTACTCGGCGAGGGCGGCTACGAACCGGCTCCCGTTCGATTCCTGCAGGGGATCGCCGAGATCTGCCGCGAGCACGGCATCCTGCTGGTGGCCGACGAGGTTCAGTCGGGATTCGGCCGCACCGGCACCATGTTCGCGGTGGAGAGGTCCGGGATCGAACCCGACATTCTGATCATGGCCAAGGGCATCGCCTC
>JAIBBP010000005.1 GCA_019694615.1 Microthrixaceae bacterium
CTGGCGCAGTACGTCGAGGCCCCGATCCGTCGGCAACGCGTGCTGAAAGGCTGGCGTTTCGGTGCTGCGTGGGGGGCGACAGGCGCGCTGATCCTGGTGATCTGTGCCCTCGCCGGCGACTGATCGCAGGGACTGGCGGGTGGCCACTGTCGGGCGTCAGCCGACCTTGTAGAGATACAGCGCGATCGAGCGACCGCCGAGTTCGGCACCGAGTCGGAGCGCCTCACCGAGATCCGCCGGGTCGACACCGTTGACGGTGACGGCACCCCTTTCGAACGCCAGGTGGAACGGGACCGATTGCAGGAGTTCCTCGGGCGGCAACTCACCGGTGGTGAGGTGGCGTAAGTCGTCGGCGTCGGTCTCGTCCTCTCCGACCTTGGTGAGCCGGATCGCGTCGGGCCCGTCGAGGAACGGTGAGAGGCGCTCGACGAGTTCGTCGTATCGCTGCCGTTGGTCGGCAGCGAGAGGGTCGTGTTCAGCGATGCGTCGAGCTCCCGGGGGCACGTCGTCGATCTGGAGGCCACCGCGAACGGCGAGGTGCCAGCCGGGAGCGTTGTCATCGGTGACGGCGTAGGTGTCGTGGGTCTGCTGGATAAGGACGGGGTCGCTCACCCGGACGCGGATGCCGGCGGCGTCGAGTTGGTCGATCATTGCCGGGATGACCCAGAGGGCAGCCTCCTGGATCGACTGGTCGACCACGATCGGCGCATCGAGTTCGGCTGTCTCTCTCACCGCTGCGGCGCTGAACTCTCGGGAGATGTCCTGCGCCCACTGGGGGTTCGGCGACAGCGAGCCGTCGACGGGGACGAACGACGCGGCCATCAACGCGACCGCGGCTACCGCCACGAGTGGTCCGCCACATCCCGCCCCACTCGTTCTGTGATGCGAGGCCGCCCCTGTGGGGGCGGCCTCGCAGCACAGAACCGGTGAGGGGCGGATCGCAGTCACGGTTGCGGCCACGATCGCGGCCACTACTGCGGCGAGCCAGATGGCGGCGAGGGGCCACACCCACCGGAAGTACGGCAACGGGATGCCGATGCGGAGCGGGAACCTCGTGGCAACGAGAGTCGCCGAGAGGACCGCGATCCCAAGCACCCCGAACAGGCTCGTGAGTGCCGGGGCGTCGGTGCGAGCTCGCCACAGCGCGCCGCCGGTTGCCGCCGCGATGATCGCCAGCCCGGCGACGATCACCGCGGTAGTCGGCTCCTCGCTGACGAGCACCGGTTCGGCCCAACCTCCGCGGAACCACATCGGCGGCACGACCGACTTCGACACGAGCACCCCGGCGATCTGCCGGACACTGACCGTCGCCTCCTGGAACTCGGTGCCCGCCAGGATCTTGCTCAGGTTGCCCGACCCGAAGAACTGGTCGACGAGCATCTGGGCATTCGCGACCAGCCCTGCGATCCCGGCGACGATGAGCGCCCGAATGGTGTCGCCTCGCTGCTCCCGCTCCCGCTCCCGCTCCCGAACGAGAGCGGCGACCGTGGCCAGGGTTGCCCACGCGGCGACCGCTGCGGACAGAACCGTGAGGCTCAGATGGGTCTGGAACGCGACCGAGGCTGAGACCACCGTCATCGCCAGCATGGCGTGGTGGCCCCGACGCACGCCCCACGCTGCGATCACCAGGGTGGCGACCGGCCAGATCCCGTAGTTGGGGTTCCAGGGGTCGACCAGGAAGGTCGCCCCCATGCTCCACACCATCGAGGACATCGCCAACACCGCCCCGAGCTGGGCTTGGGCACCGGCGATGCGCCGCACCATCGCGCTGATCGCCACGATCCACGCCGCGTTGACGACGGCCGTGGCGAGCGCCAGCGCGCCGGGGCCACCGATCAGGGTCATTGGTGCGAGCAACGTGAGGGGGAACGCCCCCGGGTGGTTGTACTGCGACCCCGCCGACGGTCCCGCCGATGACGCGTTGTTGAGAAGGATCGGGGACCGTTGGAGGAGGTGGCGTGTCCTCAACGAGAGGAACGCGTCGTCTCCGGTCGGGATCCAGCCCCGCGCCGAGGCGATCGCCCCGAGGGTGACTACGACGCCGGCGAGGAGGACGGTCAGCCCGATGGGAACGTCGAGGCGGCGGCGGTCGGTTGGGGCGGGGGAGCCCGCGGCTGGTGGGGATTCGTCCATAGAGGCTCCGGGGTGAAGCATGCTAACCGGGTGACTTTGACCCGCCGGAGCCCCGGCCTCGACGTGCTGCGTGGGCTCGCCGCCGTCGCGGTGGTCGTGTCGCACGTGGCGTTCGTCAGCGGTGTGGTCAACCCCGAACGCTGGTCGTCGGACCTGCGGGTGCTGCTCCCACGTCTCGATGTCGGGGTGCCGGTGTTCTTCGTCCTCTCCGGCATGCTGATCTCCCGGCCGTTCCTGCGGGCGGTGGCCGACGGCCATCGGTCACCGCAGTCGATGCGCTACCTGGTGCGTCGGGCCGCTCGCATCTATCCGCTGTACTGGGTCGTGCTCGCAGCAACGCTGACGGCTGTCGCCGGTGAGTTGCCGTCGGTGCCGCGCCTGCTCGCGGACATCTCGCTGACCCACATCTACCGGCCGGCGTGGGCCATCGGGCCGATCACCCAGTCGTGGAGCCTGGCGACCGAGCTGTCGTTCTATCTGCTGGTGCCGCTGTGGTTCGGGCTGAGTCGGAACGTGCTGGACCGAGCGGGCGTCGTTGCCCGCGATCGGCGTCTGCGTTGGATGGGTCTGTCGATGGTCGGTTGGGTCGTCGTCGCGTTCGCCTGGCGGGCCGGTGTGGTGGCGGTGACCGATACGTACGACTTCACCGATCCCGCGGCCGTCGACGTTCGAGGGGCGCTGTTGACGTGGCTGCCGAACCATCTCGACACGTTCGCCGTCGGGATCGCGTTGGCTGTCGTCGGGGAGTTGGGCGTGGTGCGCCGGGTGGCCCTCGGCGCCCGTGCGGCCTGCTATGTCGTTTCGGCCGCGGCCCTGTGGATCGCGTCGTCGGCGCTCGACTTGCCGCCGTTGCACACCGGCTTCGATGGCCCGCAGACCATGGCCCGCCACGCGCTCTTCGTGGTGTGCGCCGCCCTCGTCGTCGCCCCGTCCGCCCTGGCCCCGCGCCCCCCAACCGATTCTGTTGTACAAAGCGCGCGCCAGGGCGCGCGCTTTGTACAACAGAACGGGTTCGGGGTGGCGAGTGCGGTTGGGCTGGGCTCATACGGGGTGTACCTGTGGCACCAACTGGTGGCCACCGAATGGATGGAGCGCCCCGGTCACCTCGACTTCCAGGTCGCGTTCCCCACGATGCTCGTCGTCGTCCTCGGTGCCAGCGCAGCGCTCGCCGC
>JAIBBP010000251.1 GCA_019694615.1 Microthrixaceae bacterium
GTCGGTGATGTTGGTTCCGTCCGGACGGCCCCCCGAATTGCCGATCAGATACGGCGGAAGCCCACCAGCGGGCGCGTCGTTGCGAAGAACCACGGTCACCGTCGCGCCGATCGACCCGGTTTCGGGATCCCAACGGACGTCGTAGGTGATATCCCGACTGAGGTAGGAGTCGATCTTGGAGGGGTTGGCATTTCGGGTGACGACCGCGAGTAGGTCATCGCCCTCGACCGGCACGAAGCCGTAGTCGAGGGCCAACCTTGCGAGGAGTGGATGATCGACGTCATGCAGCGACACCATGCGCAGGCGTCCGTCCTTGACGAGAGGCCCGAACGACGCGCCCAGTTGAGCCGGCCCAGGGAGCGTCGTCTTCGTCAGCCGGTCGAAGACGGTACGAACCAGCTCGGTGACCGCCGTGTCGCCCTCGCTCTCGCTCGGGAAATCGACGTACTGGTCGTGGGTGAGGAATCTCACCGCGTTCGTGCTGTCCACCTGCTTGTCCAGACCGGGTACGCCAACCGGACCGGTGATGCTGAGCATCGCGGCCATAGCGAAGGGGTCCGCGTACAGGACTCCGTCGATTCGTCGACCGGTCTTGGCTTGGAAAAGCTGGGCCGCCACCTCGGCGTCGATCGGGAAGCTCAGCGACGCGCCCCAGTTCTGAGGAAAGGTCGCGGGCCGCATGCCCAACAGACTCGGAGGCACGTTGCCCCGATCCTCCACGGCGTTGTCGAGCTCCGGTTGCGACAGCTCGAGTGGTGTGCCGACCTCGACCAACGAGATCGCACCGTCGGTCATCGTGAGCTCCGCCCAGTTGCCGATGTGACCACCGATGTCGCGGGCCTCGGCCGGGTTGCCCAACAGGACCAGATACCGCCGCTCACCCTCACCGCCGAACAGCGCCGGGCCATAGGTCAGCGCGTCGGCCGCAAGGTCGGTTTGCGACCGCAGGTCCGTGACCTTCTCGTCGAAATCGTCCAATCGATCGGCGATCGGCGCGACCAACCACGGCGAGTCGAGATCATCCACGAGGGCCGCGGCATCGGCCAGCCGGCGAGAAGCTTCGACAACCGGATCGCGGAACCGGGCCAGCAGCTCGAGGTCGACGCCCCCGCCTTCTCGCCGAATCGTTGAGTAGTCAACTTCTGAGGCGGTCCGTTCGGCGGCCTCGGTCAGCGACGCACCCGACTCGGACAGCGTCACGACAGCGTCGAGGTTCTGTGCGACGAACGGGACCATCCGGCTGGGGAACAACCACCACGCACCGGCACGACCGGCAACATCCGAGAAGGTGTCTCGGGCCACGGAGAACTGCTCGGCCCCGCGGACGGTCTCGCCGTTCTGCACCGACGCCACGCCGTCGACCGTCGACCGCACACCGTCCTCAAGTGGCGAAGCGAACGCGATCGCCTGATACCCCGCCATGCCGACCCCGACGACCATCACCAGTGCCCCGAGCGCCAATGACCAACGCACCACTCGCTTCGGACGAGTCCGGCTCACGCGGTACCCCGACCACAAGACCAGCCCGGAAGCGACGGTGGCGACGACCGCAGAGGCACCAAGGAACCATTCGATGCGAAGCCGCAGGCACGCTAGGCCGACAAACGTTCCGACACACGCGCCGTAGATGCGGTTACGTACGTCTCGCCCGACGATCAGCACCGACATCAACAGCGCCACGGCCCCGAACAACAGGCCGAGCCCGATCGAACCGGCCGTCACGATCGCCGCCGACGAGATCACACTCCACCGACGCGCCCGCGATCCGGCCAACGCGACCAGCGCGACGAAACCACCGCGATACACGGCGTCGATGACTGCGTGGCCGGTCGGTTCGCCCGGGCTGAGTGCCCCCATGACGAACGCGCACAGCAGCACGGCGCCCAGGACTCCTGTTTGGGCGAAGCTGATGGTCGAGCGCTTACGCCGCGTCGAGGACGACTGCGACTCAGGCTCCGCAGGCCGGGGGGTGGGGTGGAAGAGCGCTCCATCGGCTCCGGTCTCGGTCTCGGTCACGAGCGAACACCTCCCGCCGCCACTGAGAGATTCCGCGACCGGACGGCGTCGACCAGCGCATCGAACCGACGTCGTGGGAACACCGCACCTTCGCGCCGCACCTTCGCCGGATCGATCGCGATGAGCCGGTTGATCTTCGCGAAACTCGGCCGACGCTGGGGATCCCAGTCCCCGGTGCCGACTGCGAGACGTTCGCCGAGCGGACCGTGGTCCTTGGTTGTCAGCGCAACCGCGATGAGTGACGCCTCCGAGCGTCCGATGACCACCATCGGACGATCCTTGCCCTGACTCGGATCGTCCTCGAACGGCACCCAACCCCAGACGACCTCTCCGGGGTCGCCGTCACCGTCGAGTCGCGGCGAGTACTCAATAACCAGGGGCGGTGACGCTGCTGGGACGGCAGCGCGACGATCGCGACGACGCGACGCCAACCCGGCGAGGAGCTTGGTGATCATCGACGGTCCTGAAGAAATGGGAACCGAGCCCGCACAGCGGCCACCGTGGACGCTTCGACGTCGGCAGTCAGGACCGTCGCGACGGTTGAGGCCGTCACCAGGACCTCTCCGTCGGGGGCGATGATCGCTGAGTCACCCGTGTAGTCCAGTCCGTCGGCGGATCCGACGCGATTGACGCCGACGACGTAGCACTGGTTCTCGATCGCCCGTGCGACGAGCAACGACGACCAGTGATGGCGGCGGGAACTCGGCCAGTTCGCCACGACCAGGAAAAGATCGGTGGTCGGTCCCGCCTGCCAGAAGTCATCGGCGAAGCGAAGGTCGTAACAGACGAACGGCGTCACGCGAAGCCCGTCGATCTCGAATCTGACGACGTCGTCTCCCGGCGTGAACTCACGGTGCTCACCCGCGTAGGTGAACGGGTGTCGCTTGTCGTAGGTGACGAACTCCCCATTCGGTCCTGCGGCAATGAAGCGATTGCGATTTCCCGTTGTCTTCGTTGCGACGGCCACCGAGGCCGCGATCCAGACATCGAGGCGTCGCGCCGCGTCTCGAACGAACTCGATGGACGCTCCGTCCTCGGGTTCGCAGATCTCCGCCGCGTCCATCGAGAACCCCGTCGCGTACATCTCGGGCAGGACGATCAACCGCGCACCCGAAGCCGCCGCCCGCTCAACCATCGGACCGAGGTCGCGACGGGTTGCAGCAGCGTCGCGCCAGGAGATGTCGTGTTGGATCGCAGCGACGATCACGCCGTGGGTATCCCGCCGGTCTTCACCATCACGTCGAGGCTAGCGGCGGGCCGAGCCGACTCGGCCACCCCGTCAGG
>JAIBBP010000053.1 GCA_019694615.1 Microthrixaceae bacterium
CAACGTCATCACCGGCGTCATCAAGGCGAACATCCCGGCTCGGTTCGCGTTCTCGGTGGCATCGGCCACCGACTCGAAGGTCATCATGAACGTCGGCGGCGCCGAGCGGCTCGTCGGCAAGGGCGACATGTTGTTCCTCGACCCCGCTGCGCCGAGTGCCGAGCGCATCCAGGGTTGTTTCGTGGAGGAGAAGGAGGTCCAGGCCGTCGTCAACATCTGGCGCGACCAGACCAACAACGAGATCCACTACGTCGAGGAGGTCGTCGGCGACAACAACATCGCCGCCGTCGCGCTCCCCGGCGCGACCGGCGGTGGCGGCGCGGGGGCCGACGAGGACGACGACGGCATGATGCTCCAGGCCATGGAGCTCGTCGTGCGGAGCCAGCTCGGCTCCACCTCGATGCTGCAGCGCAAGCTCAAAGTCGGGTTCGCCCGCGCCGGGCGCATCATGGACATGCTCGAGGAGCACGGAGTGGTCGGCCCGTCGCTCGGTTCGAAGTCCCGCGAGGTCCTGATGACCGTCGAGGAGTTGGAGGACGCACTGGCGTCCCGCGGGTGAGCCGGCCGCCTCGACGCATGCCCAGTCAAGCTTTTTGCGCTCTGGGCCGATGTACCCACCTATGAAGCTCGCCCGCACCGCAGCCCTCGGCCTCGCCTCACTCGCCTTTGTGGCAACCGCCTGTCCGCCGCCCAACCCCACCCCCGCCCCGGGAGCGCCGGATCCAACGCTCGGCGGATGCCCGATGATGCCCGCCGACAACTACTGGCACGCCGACGTGTCGGCGCTGCCGGTCCATCCTCGCTCGGCGGCGTGGGTAGCCAGCATCGGTACTTCCAAGAAGTTCCACACCGACTTCGGGTCGGGACTCTGGGACGGCGGCCCGATCGGTATCCCGTACTCGACCGTCAGTGCGGGCCAGCCCAAGGTGCCGATCAGCTTCTACTACCCCGACGAGAGCGACCCGGGGCCGTACCCGCTCGCGTGGGACTCGCCGGTCGAGGGTGGCCAGGGGAGTAGCGGCGACCGGCACGTGCTGACCGTCGATACGTCGACCTGCACGCTGTATGAGGTGTACGACGCCCATCGCGGAGCTGCGCCGTTGGACGCATGGACGGCGGGATCGGGCGCTGTCTACGACCTTCGCTCGAACGCCATGCGTCCCGACACCTACACGTCGGCCGACGCGGCGGGCCTTCCGATCCTGCCCGGCCTCGTCCGCTTCGACGAGGTGGCGTCGGGTCGGATCGACCACGCCATCCGCTTCACGGCACCCCGAACCCAGAAGGCGTACATCTGGCCGGCCAAGCACCAGGCGGGGAGCACCACCGACCCGAACGTTCCGCCGATGGGAGCGTGGTTCCGCCTCCGCGCCGACTACCCGACCGCCGGTCTTGCTCCGCAGGCCAAGGTGATCGTCGAGGCCATGAAAACCCACGGGATCGTCCTCGCCGACAACGGGTCGAGCTGGTACATGAGCGGCGCGCCCGACGAGCGCTGGGACAACGACGCGCTCACGCAGGTGTGGCACATCACCGGGGCCGACATGGTCGCAGTCGACACGTCGACATTGATGGTGAGCCCGAACAGCGGTCAGATCCGACGGTAGTGAGAAAGTTCGTCGTCTCCGTACCTGTGAGGAGCGGTCATGACGAACTTCGGCCGGCCAGCAGGGCTCGCCGGGTTCGAACGCGGTCGAGTGCCATCTGCAACGCCTGTTGCGGTCGTCGCGTGGCGATGTAGCCGAGGTACATCACGTCCCAGCCCTCGACGCTGGCTTCGTGGTCGCGAAACTCGTCACTCGATTCGTCTGCCTCGGTGAAGTGGTGCTTTCGGCTGTGGGCCTCGATAGCGAGCTTCGCCTCGGGGACGGCGAGGTCGAACGTGGCGACGTGAGAACCGTCGGCTCGCTCGAGCCGGTGCTGGATCACGATGTCCTCGAGTTCGGGGTGGGCCAGCGCCAGTTCCAGCAGCTTCTCGAACCACGACCCTCGAACCGTGCCGCGCTTTTCGAACGCGTCGAGGAGGGACAGCAGTACCAGCGGCCCGGCCTGACCGGGACGGCGCAGACGCTCTGCCGTTTCTCTCAGCCATCGGGGATTGACGCCGCGGCGGATCGCGTCGTCGAAGGCCCGCTCGACCACATCGACCTCTACTACCGACCCGAGGTCCGTCAACGTTCGGGCGAACCCCGTACATCGGATGCCGTCGATGACGACGAGGTCGGATCGGGGGAGGCTGGCGACCTGGTGTCGCACGACCCCGACAAGGCGGGATCCTGCGGCTTCCGACGAGGTCTCGAGGACCGTGGTGTTCTCCAGACCTTCGCTCCGGTGGAGGCGCGCAGCCGCGCGGTGCGAGGCAGAAGCACCCTTGAGCGTCGAACCGGCGCAAAGGTGCTTCCACGCGGGCGCACCGCCGTGGGGGAGTGCGATCAGCACTCCGGGCCACGGTTCGTGAAGAATCCCGGTGTCGATCAGCCGACGAATCCGGCGACGGTCGAGTCCTGCGGAAGCAGCCTGGGTGCGGGTGAAAGCGTTGTTCGAGGAGGCTGCGAGCATCGAGACAACGCGCAAGGCGTCGTTTCGCATGGCCGCAGAGTCAACTCGGCACCACTGACACTCAGACCAGAAGCGACACCGAGAAGTTCGCCTGGAGCGGACACCAGCGGTACCGACACGACGAACTTCCCCGATGGTGGTGATCGGGGGATCGGCTGCTCGCCGGGCTACGCCTCGGAGTGGGTGACCGGAGCTTCGCCCATCCACTCCCGCAGGGTGTTCTTGAGCTTGATCTGCTGGATGAACAGGTCGTGCTCGGGCTCGTGGTCGCCGTCGGCCTGGGGTGCCTTCCAGTAGAAGCTCAGCCATTCCTGGATGCCTGACTGACCGGCGCGCTGGGCGAGGTCGAGGAACAGCGCGAGGTCGAGGACGATCGGCGCGGCGAGGATCGAGTCGCGGCACAGGAAGTCGACCTTGATCTGCATCGGGTAGCCCATCCACCCGTAGATGTCGATGGCGTCCCACCCCTCCTTGTTGTCGCCGCGGGGTGGGTAGTAGTTGATGCGTACGACGTGGTCGATGTTGCCGTAGAGCTCGGGGTAGACGTCGGGCTGCAGGATCGTGTGCAGCACACCCAGCTTCGAGACCTCCTTGGTCTTGAAGTTCTCGGGGTCGTCGAGGACCTCGCCGTCGCGGTTGCCCAGGATGTTGGTGGAGTACCAGCCGCGCAGGCCCAGCATGCGGGCTTTGAAACCCGGGGCGAGGATGGTCTTCATGAGCGTCTGG
>JAIBBP010000260.1 GCA_019694615.1 Microthrixaceae bacterium
GACCGACTGCACCCGGAGGGCACCGAGCATCTCGACGGCATCGTGTGGGCCGTTGCCTCCTCGGGGCCGGGTCGAGGGCCGGCCGCTCACGCTAACGGCATCGACGGCTTCGACCATCTCGTGATCATGGCCCCCGATCTCACGCGGGTCCGCTCGTCGCTGACCGGGGCCGGTTTCGAGATTCGACGGGAGCGACCGACGACGATGGCCGGCACCGAGGTCACCCAGCTGTTCTGCTTCGCCGGAGATGTGCTCCTCGAGGTCGTGGCGGCCAGCGACGAAACCGGACCCGCAGCCAGCAATCGTCCGGCGACTGTCTGGGGAATCGCTCTGACCTCAACTGATCTGGACGCGACCGCGGCGTGGTTCGGCAAACGCATCGGCTCCCCGAAGGACGCTGTGCAGAGTGGTCGCCGAATCGCGACGGTCCGACATCGCGAGATCGGGATCGGACTGCCGATCGCCGTCATGAGCGCCCGCTGAGCCCTCCGAAGCCGAACTGCAGGACATCGCGGATCGTCGGAAGGACGCGAAATCCCGCGAAATTCGTTGCTGAGGGTTGCCTCAGACTCGGTTTCTGAGGATAGTGTCTTAGGTGCTGGATGCCGTCGGTGGCTCGACGGAACCGCGCGGGGCCAACTGGGGTCGAGCGCGAAGCCAACGCAGGAGGGCCATATGCGCAAATACCTGTCCAAGGGTGCACTCACCGGTGTACTCGTCGCGACGTCGCTGATGGCGACGGCATGCCCCGAGGCTCCGCCCTACGGTGGTCCGCCCGTCGCAACCCGCACGTTCATGGCCACCACGGTCACGGTGAACAGCAGCAACGACGGCTGGAATATCGCGTGCTGGGAAGGCTGTGACGAACCACGAAGCCTCAACGTCGGCTTCCGCGTGAAGATCGGCGTGGCGAACTCCGCGAGCGGCCAATCGGTCTACGGTGCCAACCCTTGGCCGGGTTTGGTGCAGCAAGGTCCAGCCGAACCCGACGGGTCGCACACGTTCATCAACCACCCGCAGAACGGCGACCAGCGCGGGACGCTGACCTTCTCCAACATCGCCATGCCGGACCTGCTCGACCTCGCACAGGGAGCGCCAGTCGAGATCGTCGGCGTCTGGGCCTGGAAGGTCGAGGACGACGGGGTCCTGTCGGTCCCGCCGACGGCCCTCGCCAGTGCTGCCGCTACGGCGATCGCGTCCGTACTGAACAGCACGCTTGCCACGTCGACGATGCCAGCCCCCGAGGGCATCGTCGGGCTCATCACGAGCGCCCTCGGCAACGTCGGGTTCTTCAACACGGTGTGGGCCGGCATCACGGCGATCCTCCCCGGGTTCACCGTTGACGACATCGTGGGCAGCGCCATGTACGTCGGCGTCGGGTCGAGCGGCACGCTCGCTTCCATCATCGACGGCGTGACCTCCGGGGTCGCCTTCCCCGCCGTGCCGATCCCGGTCGTGAGCCGTCCTCCCGACATCGGTGGCGGCAGCATCTTCTCGCTCGGTGTGGGCACGAAGAGCTTCACCAACAACTACACCAACGATGGTGTGGACGGTCAGCACACCATGTCGTACACGTTCGGCTGATCGACTCAGCCACGCGGATGACGAGAGCCCCGGGCCCCGGCCCGGGGCTCTTCCGCGTCCGCCCCGATCTTGCGCGAAAGTTACCCGCGGGTAACATAGGGACCATGTCTGACTACCGGGCCCCCATCAAGGACGCACTGTTCACCCTCCGCCACATCGGCCAGATCGACGACCTCGCAGCGACCGAGAAGTTCGCTCACGTCGATGCCGAGACTGCCGCTTCGGTCCTCGAGGAGCAGGGCCGGTTCATGCAGGAGGTCTTCGGCCCGCTCAACCACAGCGGCGATATTGAAGGCCTGAAGCTCGCCGACGGAGTCGTCACCACACCAGCCGGCTTCAAGGAGGCGTACGCCAAGTTCGTCGCCGCCGGCTGGCAGGGCCTCAACGCCGAAGAGGAGTTCGGCGGTGCCGGGTTCCCCGAGTCCGTGTTCGCCCTGGCACTCGAGTTCATGACCGCGGCCAACGGCGCGCTCACCATGTGCCCCGGTCTCACCACCGGTGCCATCGACTGCCTCCAGCACTGGGGCACCGAGGAGCAGAAGGAGGTCTACCTCCGCAAGCTCGTGACCGGCGAGTGGACCGGCACCATGAACCTGACCGAGCCGCAGGCCGGCTCCGACGTCGGGTTGTGCACCACCAAGGCCGAGCCGCAAGGCGACGGCACCTACAAGATCACCGGCACCAAGATCTTCATCAGCTTCGGCGAGCACGACATGGCCGAGAACATCATCCATCTGGTGCTGGCTCGCATCCCTGGTTCGCCCCCCGGCACCAAGGGCATCTCGCTGTTCCTCGTCCCCAAGTTCATGGTCGAGGGCGACGGCTCCCTCGGTGCACGCAACGACGTCACCTGCGTGTCGATCGAACACAAGATGGGCATCCACGCGTCGCCCACTTGTGTCCTCAGCTACGGCGACGACGGCGGCGCGATCGGCTACCTCGTCGGCGAAGAGGGCCAGGGCATGCGTGCCATGTTCACCATGATGAACAGCGCCCGCATCGCCGTCGGCATCCAGGGCCTCGCCATCGGCGACGCCGCCTACCAGAAGGCGCTCGACTACAGCCAGGAGCGGAAGCAGGGCAAGGAGATCGGCAGTGCGAGCCACGAGCCGGCGCTGATCATCCAACACCCCGACGTACGCCGAATGCTGATGATGATGCGCAGCCAGATAGACGCCATGCGCGCGCTGGTCGTCTACAACGGCCTCGCCATCGATTTCTCACGCAGCCACGCCGACCCTGAGCGGCGCGAGGAGTGGCGTGAGATCGCCGAGCTCCTCACGCCGGTCACCAAGGCGTGGTGTACCGACGTCGGCATGGACGTCACCTCGACGGCGGTGCAGGTGTTCGGCGGCATGGGCTTTATCGAGGAGTCCGGCGTCGCCCAGCACTTCCGTGACATGCGCATCGCCCCGATCTACGAGGGCACCAACGGCATCCAGGCGATGGACCTGGTCGGCCGCAAGCTCCCGATGCGGATGGGCGGGGTCGTCAACGACCACTTCGCCCGCATCGCGGCAACGATCGCGGAGCTCGAAGGCACACCCGAGCTGAAGTCGCTCGCCGGCCCGCTGCAGTCCGGGCTCGACGTGCTCCAGCAGGCGACGACGTGGATCTTCGAGAACGGTCTCGGCGATCCGAAGGAAGCGCTGGCCGGGGCGACCCCGTACCTCGAGATGTTCGGCGTCGTGACC
>JAIBBP010000198.1 GCA_019694615.1 Microthrixaceae bacterium
CGTTGGCGGCATTCACCACTTCGGGGCTCATGAATCGCCCGCCTTGCGGCGCACCGTGAGGCGAGGGTTGAAGATCCGTGCGAGACCGTCGCCGAACCATCCGAACGCCAACCCGGCGACGGCGATGGCGAACGCCGGGCCGAGCGCACCCGCCGGAGCGTCGCGGAAGTTCTTGACCCCTTGGTCGAGCAGCACTCCCCAGTCGATGGTGTAGCGCTCCTGAGCACCGACCTCCGGCTGCACGCCGAGGCCGAGGAAGCTCAGCGCAGACACCGCGACGAGGCACTGGCCGAACGTCGAGAACACCGCGACGACCAACGAGTCGGCGATGTTGCCGAGGATGTAGCGGCGGATGATCCGCAGGCGCGACAGACCGAGCAGCCGACCGGCCGCCACGAAGTCGCGGCCTGCAACAGCAGCGGCGGACGTCAGCGTGAGACGAGCGAAGAACGGCGCGAACGACAGGCCGATCGCGACGGTCGCCGCACCGGCCCCGCGTTCGAGCACCGTGACGACGAGGACGCTGAGCAGAATCGAGGGGAAGCCGAGCCACGTGTCGATGACGGTGCTTCCGAAGCGCTGCACCCGCCCACCGGCGGCAGCGACCGCGGCGCCGATCGCGATGCCGACGACCGCGGCGATGAGTACCGAACCCGTGGCCAGCAGCAACGAGAGCCTGGTGCCGACCAGGGTGCGGGCGAGCAGGTCGCGACCAGCTCCGTCGGTGCCGAGCGGGTGGTCGGCAGACCGGGGAGCGAACAGGTTGAGGTAATCCGACGCCGTCGCCTTGTCGCCCCACGTCGACGGCCCGACGATCGCGACGACGACCAGTCCGACGAGCAGCAGCAGCCCGACCACGCCGGTGGGCGTCGACAGGAGTGCCCGAATGCGGGCCTGTTTGCGTCGCCCGCTCATGACGCCACCAGCGTTCGCGGATCGAGCGCGGCGAGGAGTACGTCGACGACGGTGTTGGCGGCGACGACCATGAAACCGAACAGGAGTGAGATGGCGGTCACCACCGGGTAGTCGCCGAGCTGCACCGCGTTGATGAGCGTCGTACCGAGACCGTTTCGCCCGAAGATCCCCTCGACGACCACCGCCCCGCCGAGCAGCGACGCGAACAGCACGCCTCCGATCGTCAGCGCCGAGGTCAGCACGTTGGGCAGCACGTCACGGCCGTACAGGTGGGTCCACGGCAGCCACTTGCTCCGCGCCGTGCGGACGTAGTCCTGCTGCAGGACGTCGAGCGTCTCGACGCGGACGACCCTCGCCAGGAGGAACGCCGGACCGATCCCGAGCGACAACGACGGGAGGACGTCGTCGAGCAACGACCCCTCGGGAATGCGGGGGAAGATCGACCAGGTGTAGGCGAAGAAGAACACGCCGATGACGGCGAGAACATACGGCGGGATGGATCCGACGAACCCGCTGAACCCGCTGAACGTCACGTCGAGCCAACGCCGCCGCCCGTTGGTGAGTGCGCCGGTGAGGACGCCGAGGGGAACCCCGACGATGAGCATCACGATGGTTCCGCCAGCGGCGAGCCGAACGGTCGAGCCGAGCCGATCGCCGATGATGGAGGTGACCTGCTGGTTGGTCTGGAAGGACCGTCCGAAATCGAAGGTGGCCGCGGCGGTCAGCGACTCCAGGTACTGCACCGGGAGTGAACGATCGAGATGCAGATCTCGCTTGGCCTGCGCGAGCGTCGCCGCCTGGTCCTCCGCCGACCGATCGGTCTGCATCCCGATGGCCTTCTCCGCGGGATCGCCCGGAACGAGGCGCACGGTCACGAACGTTGCGGTGATGAGCACCACCGACACGACCACCACCCGAAGCACCCGCTGCGCCAGAAATCGTCCCCAGCGGGCTGCCGATCCGGCCGTGCCCGAGCGCGTCGTGGAGCGAATGCCCGGGGAACTCACTTCGAGCGGATCGAGAAGGGGTCGATCTTGAAGTAGTGGGCGTTGAAGGTCACGCCGTTGCCGAACCAGTTATTGGTGGGCTGGTCCATGGGCACGACGTTCGCTGCCTCGAGAACGGCCTTCTCCGCGGCCTGCCACTTCTCGCAGCGACCGTCGGGATCGACCGCCGTGTCCACGGCGAGCGCTTCATCGACGAGGGCGTCGAACTCGGCGTTGTTGATCTGGCCGAAGTTGGCGCCGGCGCCGGTCCCGATCTGGTTCGGCCACAGCGCCGGTAGCGGCGACGAGTCGGTGAATGGGTACGACCCGATGTCGAACTGATCGCTCAGGAGCTTGGCGATCGACTCGTTGTAAGTCCCCACGAACAGGTCGACGTCGAAGCCGCCCTTCTCCAACGAGTCTGCGATGAACTGCGGGATCTGGCCCTGGGTGTTGTTGCCGACCACCTTCAGCGTGAGCTTCGAGCCGTCGGGTTTGGTGCGCTTGCCGTCGGAGCCGGCCTTGTAGCCGGCGTCGTCGAGGAACGTGGCGGCCGCCTCGGGGTCGTACTTCGGCGCGTACGACTCGGCGTCGGCCGTGTAGCAGTCGATGTTGGGCGTGTAGAGCGTGCGACGAGGAGTACCGAGGCCCTGCGTCTCCGCCGCTCCGCCCTGCACCGAGTCGAGCAGCATGGCGATGCCCTGCCGGAGCTTGACGTCGGAGGTCGCCGCCGTGGGCTTCTGCATCATGAGGACGGCGTTGGTGCCGAACCCGTGGGCGGGAACCGAGACGAGAGCCTTGTTCTCCAACAGGCGCTTGGCGTCGGTGGACATCACGCCGGCGATCTGGACGGTGCCGCTCTCGACGAGGTCGGCGGCGGTGGCGTCCTCGGCGATGACCTTCAGCGTGACCGTCTTCGGCAGGTCCGCGAGGGTCGTGTCGTCGAAGAACCCCGTGTAGTCGTCGCGGAGCCGGAGCGTGTACTCGTCTCCCCGCTTGACCTCGGCCAGCTCGTACGGTCCCGACCCGGCGGGGGCCTCGCTCAGCGACGTCGGGTTCGCGAGGCCGCCGGGGCACACGACGAATCCGCCGGTCAGCCCGGCCAGCATGTCGTTGTTGGGCGAGTTGATCTCGATCGTCACCGTCTTGGCCGCAGCGTCCGACGTGACCGACGCCATGCCGCCCGGCCCGAAGATCCCTCGCTTGCCGAGGCTGCCGGGGTTGCTGCCAAGCGCCGAGAAGGACGCTGCGACCGCTGCGGCGTCGAGCGGCGTACCGTCGGCGCAGGTGAGGCCGTCACGGATGGTGAACACACCCTTCGTGGGTGACATCTCCCACGCCGACGCGATGCCGGGGAGGATCTCACCGTCGGCGCTGCGGTGGACCATCGAGTCGTAGAGGAAGAGGAACGCCTGCTGCGCTCCCGAGTCGCCGAGCGATGTGTGCGGGTCGAACGAGTCGATGTCGCGGCGGATAGCGATCGTGACCGCGTCGGGCGCCGGACCGGAGCCTTTCGGCCCCTTCCCCGACAGCGCCGTCGACGTCTGGGCGTCTGACGCAGCACCCGTCGGTGCCGTGGTGTCGCCAGCGGAGTCCGTCTCCGAACCTCCACATCCCGAAAGGACAAGAGCCGCCGTCACCGAGAGAGTTGCGATTCGCTTCAACCGAGTCATCGACCGAAACCCTAGATGAATAGTTCCGAGGGGTCCGCCGTGCTCATGGTCCCGCCGTATCGGAACCGTGTGCGTTTTGTGCCCTCTCAGGGCCGTTCCTGCACACGGTTCACGCGCGTTGTCCGGCGCCATGATGTGGAGCACCTCGTGCCGGTCCGTCCGTGGCACCGAGTACCACCAGTCCCTTACCGACGCATCCCTTGGAACCAATCATCCAGTGGTGTTCCGCTACAGCACACCTAACCTCCTGCGCCGAACTCCGCGAGGACCGGCAACGCCTCGGCGTTCTTCAGCTCCAGCACCGATGCCCCTCCCTTGTTGGCACCGACAGTCGGCAGCACCTTCGACTCGGGATCGGCGCCGCCGAGCTGTCGCGCCAACGAGACGAGATCGAAGAAGCCCACCTCGGTATCGACGCGCACCCCCTTTGCGGCCGCAGCGCCCACCCTCGCGAGGGTGATCGGGTTTCGTGTGTCCCCGGCGGTCCTGAGGACGGTGCGGATGAAGTTCTGCTGGCGGGCCTGTCGGCCGATGTCGGCTGTCGGTTCGAGCACCGGCTTGCCGTCGATCTCCTCGGTGTAATGGCGCGATCGCACGTAGGCCAACGCCATCGATCCGTCGAGCTTCTGGCGGCCCGCCGTGGCGATCTTGAGGCCCGAGTTCGGATCGATCACCGGGTGGGGGAAGTCGATCTCGATTCCACCCATCGCGTCGACCATGCCGGCGAAGCTGACGAAGTCCACCTCCACGTACCGGTTGATCGGAATGCCGAGGTTCGCTGTGACGGTCCGTGCGAGGTTGTCGGGTCCTTGTGCGTAGGAGCCGTTGATCCGCCCCTTCTTGCCGGTCGCCACGTTCGTGACCCACAGGTCGCGGGGCACCGACATCATCTTCGCCGAGGCGCCGTCGACCCGCAGCACGATGATCGTGTCGCTGCGCCGGCCCGTCACCTCGGTTCCGGTGCCGATTGCACCGACGTTGGGGGTACTGCCGTCGATGCCCTCACGGGTGTCGGAGCCGACGATCAGATAGTTGGTGGCGTCGCCGGTCGCCGGAGCGATCGCGTTGCCGAGGTCGACGCGGTAGAGACCGTTCACCGTCGACCACCCCCAGAACAGCAGCCCGCCGATGAGAGCGATGACGAGGAGCGGAAGGTAGAGGAACAGCCAGCGGAGCTTGGGGCGGTACCACTTGCGACGGGTGCGCCGACGTCGGGACGCCGGCTCGGTGGGCGTCGGTGCCGGCGTTTGGGGCGGCCTGGCCCGATTGGTGACCGGAGCGCTGGGCGGAGCAGCCGCAGCGCGGTACTCCGATTCGGCACGGGCCCGTGCAGCGGGGCGTGGTGCCGGGGCGGCAGCCGCGGTCGGTGCGGCTGGGGCAGGGGCGGGAACGAAGTACTGCTTCGCCGCTGCCTCGGTGGGGGCGGGGGCTGGATTCGCAGCGTTCATCACCCTCGTGCGGTCGACACCGGGGGCATCGGGAGCCGGACGCTCGAGATCCTCAAGGCGGCGGAGACGCTCCCACATGTCGTCGAGCGGGGAGTCGTCGAGCGGGGAGTCGTCGTGCGGGGAGTCGGCGGGTGGAGACGGCTCGGCCGGCGTTTCGGAGTCGGTCACGTGGACAAGTCTGGCCGACGAGCCTCATCGCCTCGCGGCACCCGCACCACAACAGCGCCTACCCACACACACCCGTTCTGTGATGCGTACCCGCCCCTGGAGGGGCGGGTACGCATCACAGAACGGGTGGGAGCGCGCCCGACGGTTTTTCGGGAGCCGGCGATAGCATCACGGAGCGTGTCGACTGCGACACGCTCAGCGTTCTACGGGAGTGACCCATGCCCAGTCACCGGGGATCATCGGACCATGGCGACGAGTTCCGACACACGTCGGCCGTCGCTGACGGCTCGATCGACGAAAGCGCGCCGGCCCTGCCGAACTCGCTCCTTCCGACGCGCTGGGACGCACTCGACGCTCCGTTCACCGACGACTCGCGACAACGCAACCACGACGCCGACGACTCCGATCCGGCGTTCGCTCTCGCCCCGTTCGAACCGGCGCCCTTTGAGGCAGCGCCCTTCGAGCCAGCGCCCTTCGAGGCAGCGCCCTTCGAGCCGTTCCTTTTCGAGGCCGTTCCCTTCGACTCGGATTTGACCGGTTCCGACCTCCCTTCCCCGGTCCCCTCGGACCCTGCATTTGCACCCGGACCGTTCGAGCCCGGCAGTGCCGACCCCGAGGCATTCGGGCACTCCCATCGATCCGACGGTGCCGCGCCCACCTCCGCGACTCCAGTCACCCTCCTCGACCAGGTGTACAAGGCGTGCTTTCGACTCCTTGGAGTCGAGGCCACCGCGAACTCCATCGCCGCCGAGGCGGTCGGACTCTCTGCAACACCGTCGGCACCGTACGGCGACGCCATGCTCGCCCTCACGACTGCGATGAACCGATGCATCGGCGTCGAGCTCCCCGACGAGGCACGGATCCCCTTCCATCAGCACCGGGCTCGACTCCGCCGCGATCTCGCCCGTCGTGACGAACGCGATCGAGCGATCCTCGCGCTTCGGCACCTCGTCGTGATGCCACCGAGCGCCGTTGCGGCGCGCCTCGGTGTACCCGAGAGCCACGTCCGCGAGACAACATCGGCGTGGTGTCCCGAGGACAGTCGCGTCGACAGCCTCGCCCTTCTGCGAGGCATCGACAGCTGGATCAGCTCCGATCTCGGCGACACGGTCGAGGCCGCTCCCGGGACCGAGCTCTCACACCTCGACCCTCCGAGCTGACCTCGTCGGCCCGAAGCCGTCGGCCCCGAAGCGTCGGAGGCGCATGGCTCTAGACTGCCCGCTCGTGTTCGCTTCCCCCAACACGTCCCGCGCGTCTCGCATGTCCAGCGGAGCCCTCCTGGCGTTGCTCGCCGTCTCGCTCCTCGTCTCGTGTGGAGACGAGACGAGGACCGCCGCCGTCGACTCCGGCGACGCCGGTGGCGTGACCTGGACCGACCCCGAAGCCGGCCGACGCGACGGCGCCCCGACCATCACCGAGCCCAAGGGCGCCGCGCCCAGCGATCTCGAGATCTACGATCTCGTCACCGGTGACGGCCCCGCAGCGGAGGACGGTTCCGTGGTCGTCGTCGACTACGTCGGGGCGAACTACTCCAACGGCAAGGTTTTCGACGCGTCCTACGGCCGCGCCCCCTTCGCCGTGACACTCGGTGCCGGACGCGTCATCGCCGGGTGGGATCAGGGCCTCGTCGGCATCAAACCCGGTGGCAAGCGACAGCTCGTCATCCCACCTGAGCTCGGATACGGCGATCAGGCCAACGGCGACATCGGGGCCAACGAAACCTTGATCTTCGTCATCGAGGCGCGTGCGGTCCTGTCCCGTCCCGACGCCACCGGGGTCGACGGTGGAACCGTGTCGGAACTGGTGACCACCGACCTCGAACCGGGCATCGGTGACGCCACGGTTCAGTCCGGGAGCCAGGTCTCGATCCACTACGTCGGGGTCCACGGCGATGGTGGGCAACCGTTCGACAGCTCGTGGGACCGAGGCGAGCCGATCGACCTCCAGGTCGGCTCAGGCCAGGTCATCGCCGGGTGGGAGCAGGGTCTTGTGGGCATGCGCCTCGGCGGCCGCCGTCGGTTGGAGATCCCGTCTTCGCTGGCATACGGCGACGAGGGCCGCCCGCCGACCATCCAGCCCGGGGAGACACTCGTGTTCGTCGTCGACGTGGTCGGCCTTTCCTGACGTGGAGCCGATCGACCTCGCCCGCCGGATCGCCTCGGGGCTGATCGAACACCGCCAGGTTGCCGAGTCGACGGCGATCGAAGCGACGATGACCTCTGTCGGCGGCTCGATCAGCGGCACCTCCGGCGGCGAGTCGATCGCGCTGTCGACAACGATCCGGGTCATCGACCGCAGCCTCGCGGCGCTCGACGCAGGCGCCGCAGCCGCAGCGTCCGCCGAACAGATCCAGAGGTTCGCGGCGCTGCCCCCGGGAGTGCGGGCAGCTGTGGCGCTGAGCGAGTTCTGCGAGCTCGACGACGACTCGGTCGCGGCGATCGTCGACCGACCAGTCGGAGTCATCACGGCGATCCTCGACGCTGTCAGCCACGACCCCGCACCCGACTTCGCGTCGATCGTCGCAGCAGCAGCAGCGTCCGCCGGGACGCCCACGCCCGCTCCAGCGCCGTCACCCGCCCCTGGCCCCCTGACGACCGATCCCCTGACGACCAATCCCCCGGCGACGGAGACGCCGACCGCTGAACCGACCGCAGCACCGACCACTGAACCATCGGGCGTCACCTCAGTCCCCCTGCCGCCCCCGCTGACGGTTCCCGTCCTCGACGCTCCGGTCCGAGAGCGGCGGCGTTCGACGAAGGCATCGACGCGCACCCGCTGGTGGGTGATCGCCGCCGTCATCGTGCTCGCTCTGATCGCCGGAGGGATCCTGGCGAAGAACCTCCGGGGATCCGACGGTGATCGTGCCACCCCGTCGAGGAGCTCCGGCGTGGGCGAGTCGGCCATGGTGCGCCGCGAGCAGCTGTCGCCGGCGTGCTCATCGGCCGACGGTGACGTTGCGGTGCTTCCAGAGGAGGTGGCCATCCGCTCGGGTGATCTCGGCCGCACCTACCGGGTCGTCGCCCCCGCCGCGATCTCGCCAGGCCTCCCGCGTCCTCTCCTCATCGACTTCGGCGATGTCGGACAGGCGCCGGCAGACCATGTCGCCGAAACACGATTCGACAGCCTAGCGACGGCGCTCAAGGTCGTCGTCGTCACGGTGTCACCGGCGCCGGGTTCGCCCCCGCAATGGAACGTGACCGCGGGCGACGGAGCCGACGACGACCTCCTCGTCGACGACATCGTCCGCGAGGTGGCCAACCGGATCTGCATCGACCAGACCCGCGTCCTGCTGGCCGGACGCGGTGCCGGCGCGCACTTCGCCGCGGCATACGCGTGTCGCCACCCCGGCGCCGTCAACGGGCTGATCCTGGTCGCCGGCGTGTTCCGCACCGAGGAGTGCGCAACGGCTCCGGTGTCGATGCTGGCGGTGCTAGGCAGCGCCGACGACGTGTACCCGCTCGATGGCGGCACCGGGTCCGGGTTCACGGCGCTGTCGTCGGGTCTCCTCGACGGGGCCGTCTACGAGCCGGCCCCGACCAGTTCGACACTCGACCAGTGGATCGGGGCGCTGGACTGCGCCGGAAACGCGAGCCAGGTGGTGGGACTCGTCCGCGTCCGTATCTCGTCGAGCTGCCTCGACGACACCGAGATCTGGCAGGTCGTCCTCCCCGACGCCGGCCACGAGTGGTTCGGCGCCACCTACGACCTGGTGGTTCAGTTCCTCACCACCGGTCCACTGGCTCCCTGACCCCAGCCTCTCCTGTCGCCTCGAAGGGCCGGCTCAACCGATCAGGTCGGCTAGCGGGCCACCGTCCACGAGCCGAGCCGTCGGCTGACTCGATCCCCGACGAGGTGCCACCAACACCGTGCCCATCGCGGTCTCGCCGACGCGGAACCCGAGTTGAGGAACCGCATAGCGCCGGCCGAGCCGGTCGATCGCTTCACCGATCCCGGCCGATCCGGTGTGGAGCGTGTCCTGCACGAGGTCGATCGCCGCCGTGAGCGGAACCTCCAAGGCATCCGCCAGCGTCGACATCTGCAACGGGCCCGATGTCGAGTCGATCCCGAGGAGTACGGAGAGCGCCACAAAGCGCTCGGCGATCGACCGGGGCGGAGTTACGTGTCCGCCGTCGCGCCCAGATGGGTCGAGATCGGAGGCGGTGGCGCGGTCGAGCACCAGGTCGAGACCGGCAGCGGGAACCCACGGTTTGGCAGCCAGTTCGTAGGCGGCGACGAGTGCGGCCATGTCGTCGTCACACACGACCGTCGCGCCACGCTCGACAGCGACGAGCTGATCGGGAAGGAACCGACCGTCGGACGACCTGGCGATCGCCGCGAGCGAGCGACCCGACTGTGTGCGGGCGCGAAACAGGGCCGCGCCGAGCCGAGAACTCGACACGAGATGGTCGTTATCGACGATGAGGCCGGCCGATCGCACGACATCTCATCGGCGCGGCAGCGGGCGCGATTGAGGCCGCGACGGCCGGAGGACCGCCCGGACTACGCGGGGGTCACCTGAAAGCAGGACCACTGACCCATGACACCAGGGAGTGGCGAACCCCCGAACGCATGGGAAGCACCCGGTGGTACTCGAAGGACGGAAACACCACGGCCGTACCCCGCTGTCGGGTCAGGTGGGTGAAGTCGGCCAACTCCTCGGCGTCGTAGTCCTCGACGACGTCGAAGAACTGGATCTCCCCGCCGCTGTAGTCACCCGGATCGGAAAGCTGGATCACGATCGAGAGCTTGCGGGTCGCGACGCCGCCGTCGAGCCCATCCTGGTGCCACGAGTAGAACGACCCCGGCTCGTCGTAGAGGGTGAACTGGAGGTCCTCCCCGAACCCGGTCAGGTCGAAGCCGTATCGGCGATTCGCCCGATCAGCGATGCGTGCGAGCTTGTCGTAGATCCACCACGACTCGTCGTCGGGCGCGATCCACGCCGTACGGGAGCGTCGGATCGCCTCGTCGTCGACCTCCTCGCCGTCGGTCCCCTCCAGCCCGGCCGACGCTGCGGTCAGGCTCGATCCGAGCGCGACGATGCGGTCGCATTGGCGGGCGGTGAACGCGCCCGGGTGGATCTCGAAGGACTGGTATGGCGGAGGAACCCGCGCCGCCAGGAGCGGGCGCCCGAGAAGCGGCTCCACCCGCGCGACTACTCGGCTTCGGTCGTGGTGGGAGCGGCCGGCTTGGCAGTAGTCGTCGGCTCACCGGCGACGAGCGCTCCCGGACCGTCGGGCTGATAGAAGAACGTCGTCGGAGGAGCGGCGGACGTGCTCGTGGTCGTCGTTGCGTCGGTCGTCGGGATGGCGGCGCTCTTGTCGCCGGTGAACCGAACCGGAGCGTTGGCATCGGGGCGTGAGCATCCGGCGACGGCGACCGCGGCGGTTGCCGCCAGCACGAGGGCGCAGAGCTTCGTTCGAGGACCAGTCATCGTTGGGGTTCTCCATGGTCGACCGGAACGGTGTCCGGCGCGATCGGCACGCGACACTCTGTCGCACCGGGTTACGGGCCTGCAATTCTGCCCGGCTTCACACGAACCTTGGGGGATTTCCGCGAACGGGTCACGCGATTGCCCCAAGGCTCGTGACCGGCGGAGCCGCTCACGGACGGAAGTGCGGGTTGAAGATGCCCTGGTCGTCGTCGAGGGCTTCGAGCACATCGGAGACCGACGGACGGTGGTGGCCGGCGTTGTCGAGCGCCGTGTAGGTCGCGACGCGGTTGTTGAGGAAGATCACGTCGGAATGAGCGACGGTGGCGCCGGGGTCGACCCAGACGGCGCACACCAGCAGCGCATTCTCCGCGACATCGACCGGGATCACCCCGTTGCGAACCGCCTCGACGATCCCCGCCGCAACACCCGCCTGCGCCGCACCCCACGTCACCGCCGCGTGATCGGGGTTGTTGATCGTCGACTTCGGCACGAAGAGCGTGAACGGCTTGACCGGCAGACCCGGTCGAGCGATGACCATGAACGGTGCGTGGCCGGCGCTCGGCGACGCGAGCGCCTGAATCCATGCCAGGCCGACGGGACTGGTCCGATCACCGAGCACGACGTTGATGTGAGCGGCTGAGGTTCCGCTCCCTTCGTATCCCTCGCCGACCAGCATTCCGGTCCATGAGTCGGCCTCTACCCCCCGTGACCGGAGCGCCTGGACCCCGTCGTGGATGGCACGGAGCGTGGTGAGGACCTGCTGGTCGTCCGGATCCACCGGCTACTCCTCCTCGGAGTAGAAGACGTTCTTCACCTCGGTGTAGTGGTCCATCGCCGCCATGCCTAGTTCGCGCCCCAAACCCGAACGTTTGAAGCCGCCGAACGGGGCCTCGGTCCGGACGCTGCGCGACGTGTTCACCGAGATGACACCGGTTCGC
>JAIBBP010000102.1 GCA_019694615.1 Microthrixaceae bacterium
GACCTACGTCGGGGCGTACGACGGTTCGCGCTACTCGGAGCGGTGATCGCACTGGTCGCCGTGCTCTCGACCGTCCTGTCGGGGCTCGCTACCGGCCTCGTCACCGACGGGATATCCGGCCTACGTGCCCTCCCCCTCGACCGCATCGTCCTGCAGGAGGGAGCAAAAGCAACCTTCAGCCGGTCCACCCTCCGCTCCGACGCACTCGAGCCGTTCGAGAAACTCCCCGGTGTCGAGGCGACCCCGCTCGGCGCGAGCTTCGTCAACGCCGCTTCAACCGACGGCGGACCGAGCCTCGACGTCGCGATGTTCGGCGTCGCCCCCGACAGTTTCCTCGTCGATCGCCCCGAAGCCCGCGCAGCACTGTCCGGCGAGCCAGGCCTCATCCTCGGCAGCGAGCTCGCCGAGGACGGGGTGAAGGTCGGCGACCGGTACACGCTGGGCGGTTCCGACATCGAGCTTCCGGTCATCGGTTTCACGTTCGCCGGCACCTACGGTCATGCTCCGATCGCGTTCACGTCGCTCGAAACCTGGCAACGGATTCAGTACGGCAACGGCGCCGACGGGCGCTTCTCCGCCGTCGCCCTCGCCGGTGGCGACGAGGCCCAGATCGCTACAGCGGCGAAGAGCCTGGGCGCCGACGTGCTGACCAAAACCGAGGCGTACGACGGCTCGCCGGGCTTCACGGCGGAGACAACGACGATGAGCCTGATTCGGAGCTTCCTCCTCGTCATCTCGGCACTGGTGATCGGAGCCTTCTTCACCGTGCTGACCGTGCAGCGCACCCGCCAGATCGGCTTGCTCAAAGCCATGGGTGCCAGCAACGGCTACGTCCTTCGCGACGGTATCGGCCAGATGGCGATCCTCGTCGGAGCCGCCACCGTCGCCGGCGTCGCGATCGGAACGGCCCTCGTCGCCCTTGTTGGCCGCGGCGACGCCCCAGTCGAACTCGACCCCGCTGCAATCGCCACCGTCGCCCTGTCACTGGTGATCGCCGGCATCGCCGGCAGCCTCGTCGCTTTCCGACGCATCACCCAGATCGAACCCGCCATCGCCCTCGGAGTTGAACCATGACCAGTCCATCCACAACCACCCAGCCCCTCGCCGACCATGCGACCGTCGACGCGCCGAACAGCGCCGCACTGGTCGTGTCCCGGGCACGCGTCTCCTACCCCGACGGTCCCGACATCCGCGTCGTGCTCGACGATCTCGAACTCAGCGTCGAACCCGGCGAGATCGTCGTGATCTCCGGCGAGTCCGGTGCTGGCAAGTCGACCCTCCTCACGGTCGCCGGGCTGCTCCGCCGCCCCGACGAGGGAGAGGTCACCATCGCCGGCATCGCGACTTCCGAGATGTCGGAGCGCCAGCGAACCGCGGTGCGGCGCGAACATCTCGCCTTCGTGTATCAGTCCGCCAACCTTCTGCCGTCTCTCACAGCGGTCGAGCAGCTCGAGCTCGTCGGCCACATCCGCAAGGAGCGCGGCACCGCCGTTCGAGAGCGGGCCCTGGCGACGCTTGCGTCGGTGGACCTCACCGATCGGGCGAACCAATTGCCGTCGCAACTGTCCGGCGGGGAACGCCAGCGGGTAGGAATCGCCCGGGCACTCATGGCGTCACCGAGCGTGCTCATCGCCGACGAGCCCACTGCATCACTGGATCCCGAGCGGGCGGCGATAGTCGCCGGCCTCCTCGCAGACGCCGCGAGAACGCACAGGATTGCCACGATCGTCGTCGCCCACGACACCGCGGCACTCGTCCATGCGGATCGGCACCTCCGCCTTGAAGGCGGTCGCCTTCGACCGATGTAGGCGGAAATGGCGGGCCAACCGACCTCACCAACCATGCCAAGCTGACCGCCGTGCCCCGGATCAAAGCCGACAACATCGCTGAGCACATCGCGCAGCAGCGCGCCGCGGTTCTCGACGCGGCGATCGCACTGTTCGCCGACCGCGGTTACAACGAGGTCGGGCTCGGCGACATCGCTGCGGAGGTCGGCCTCGCCCGCAACTCGCTGTACCGATACTTCCCCGACAAGACGCACCTCCTCGTCGAGTGGTACCGCGAGGTCGTCCCTCGCACGATCACCACGTGGCGGTCAGCAATCGAAGGACAGGACGACCCGGCGGAGCGACTTCAGCGTTGGGCGCGCTCCTACCTCGAATGGGCGAACACCCCCGAGCATCGGCTCGTCGCCCCCCTCACCGATTCGCTGGATTCGTTGGATGAGGAGACCCGGACCGAGGTCGGAGCGCTCCACCGTTCGATGATGGCGGTGGTCGCCGAGGTGCTGAGCGACGCAGGAATCGCCGAAGAGGAAGTCGGAGGGACCGTCGACCTTCTCTCCGGGCTGGTGCTCGGCACGGCCCGAGCGGAGGCCCGCAACGGACCCGACCCGGCGACCCGGCATCGCCTCGACGCAGCGATCCGTGCGATCGTCGCTGACCAGCCCTGAACGGCAGTTACTGAACGACCGTCAGACGGAGCAGTGGGTCGAGCCGGCGGGCTGCACGCAGACGCTGTGCTTCGCCAACGGATCATCGACATCGATCTCGAAAACCGACGTCTCCCGATCCCATGCTGCGTCGACGGCGTCGTCGCTCAGCACTTCGCCGTCAACGACCACCTCGATGCCTTCCTCGTAGCGAAACGTCGGAACGGCGAGCTCGGTCGGCCCGACGACCCCGTCGCGTCCGGTCCACGTCATGTCGAACGTGCTCGACGCGGGATCCCACACGAAAGACTCCGGCACTCCAGCGACGGCACGCGGCTGCACCCGAAGGAGACGACGGCCGTTCGCCGATGGGGTGGTACCGTCGCCTGCGACCGGAGACCAACCACCCGGGTCCCAGCTCCACATCGCCCACCCGGCCATCGTGCGATCGGCCATGCCGGTGAGTTCGTTGACGAACTCGTCCATTCGCGCTTGGTCGGGGGCACCGCCCCACTCCCCGATCCACAGCCCGGCTTTCATCCGTTCGGCCTCGGCGGTGCGGTATTTCTCCCAGGTGGCCAGGTACGGGTCGTCGACCGGGTAGCCCAGGCCATCGTGGACCTGCTGCTGGTAGAGGTGCCCGGCATAGGACAGTCTGGGCAAGCCCTCGCGCGGATCGCTCAGCTTCTCAAACTCGAGGTCACCCGGGTAGGGAAAGGCGTTGAGCAGCGACGTCGGCTCCACCATTACCCAGGCGTCGTCGTCATGCGCTCGGACCGCGTCGATGCCGTCCTGCATGAACTCGGTGAGGTTGGCGTTCACGAACCTGCCCGAAGCGGCGTCGGCCTGGATCGCCAACGTGGCGGCGAGGTCGCCGTTGGCGAACGACGGCTCGTTCATCACGTCGTAGCCGATGACCGCCGGATGGTCGGCGAACCGCTCGGCCAGGTGGGCGAGCGCCTCCAGATAGTCGACTTTCAGGTCCCGCGCTCCCGGCTTGGGGTTCCAGAACGACTGGTAGGCGGCTTGCACCGCCGGATCGGCACCCAGGAGGTACCAGGGTTGTCCGTCGGCGAGCTTGCCCGGGACCAGTCCACCGGTGTCAACGGCCCAATCTGGTGCCCCGTCACCGCCGACGGCCCATGCGTACAGGTCCTGGTGCATGTCGAGCACGACGTGGATGTCGTGATCGGCGTACCAGTCCAACCACTCCTCGACATCGTCGAGGTACTCCTCGTCGAACGTGCCGTCCGTCGGCTCGATCGCTCCCCAGAACACCAGGAACCGCACGTTGTTCCAGCCCCACCGTTGCAGGGTCACCTGATCATCGAGCGCCGATTCCGGGAGGTGCGTCTCGTCCTGTCGATCGCCCTTGGCGCTGGCCTCGACGTTGACGCCGCGCAGAATCACCACCCGGCCGCACTCGTCGACGACGAACCGGGGCTCCGGCGCTTCGACGGTGCCGTCGCATCGTGCGCTTCCATCAGACGCAGCGGTCTCCACACTTGTCCTATCCGGGCCTTTGCCCTCATCGGTGGCATCGGTACAGCCCGACGCGAGAAGAACCCCGACAGCGATGGCACCAACGCACCATCGAAGCCGAACCGACGCTGTAGGCAGAGGCGGAGCCATCGCACCGACGCTAGATGAGACTCGTTCTGTCCTGCGAGAGCACCACCCGGGTGGTGCTCTCGCAGGACAGAACGAGGTTTTGGCACGACTTACTCACTGTAAGTTCTAGCGACGCTCGGCCCCCACAGGAGGATGAACCCGATGTCGATGACAGACCGCCATCTCGATCCCGGAGCACTCTTCCACAACTCGCAGCAGTGGACCGACATGGAGCGGTGGCACCGCGAGGTCGAGAGCATCCGCCGGGACACCCCTGTGCTCGCGGTGTCCGACGACCTCCATGAACCCTTCTGGGTTCTCACCCGCCATGAGGACGTGTTCAATGTCTCCCGCGACCACGCCAATTGGACCAACACCACCCGGTCGGTGCTCGCTCCGGACTCGGTGTACGACGAGATCGCGGCGAACGGCGTCGTGCCGCGGTCGCTGGTGCATCTCGACGGCCACGACCATGTTGCGCACCGCCACGTCACCACAGACTGGTTCAAGCCGGCAGCGGTCGGCGCGCGCCAGCCGAGGATCGACGAGATCGCCGACCACTTCATCGCCCGAATGCGCGAGCTCGACGGCGAATGCGATTTCGCGGTCGACATCGCTCAGCCCTACACGCTCCGGGTGATCATGGACATCTACGGCGTCCCCGAGTCCGACGAACCGATGATGATGGAGTTAACCCAAGGCGTCTTCGGTTCGAACGACCCCGAGTTCCTCGGCGACGACACCGACCCGACCGAGCACACGCTGCGGTCGGTCATGACGTTCATCCAGTACTTCAACGAAATCACCGAGGACCGTCGGGCGTGTCCTGCTTCGGACCTCGCGACGGTGATCGCCAACGGTCAAGTCGACGGATGCCCGATGGGCGACGCCGAACGTCTCTGGTACTACATCATCGTCGCGACGGCGGGTCACGACACCACCTCGTTCGCGCTGTCGGGCGGCCTCCAGGCGCTGCTCGAGAACCCCGATCAGTGGGAGTCGTTGCGCGACGCCGACGACACCGCCATCGCGCGCGCCACGGACGAGATCATCCGCTGGACGACACCGGTCCGTCACTTCATGCGCTACGCCACCAACGACACCATCATTCGCGACACGAAAGTTCCCGCGGGAGGTCGTGTCCTGCTGAGCTACCCCTCCGCCAACCGCGACGAGAACGTGTTCGCCGACCCGATGCGCTTCGACGTGACCCGCGACGACTCCGACAAGCTCCTGTCGTTCGGAATCGGCGCGCACTACTGCCTCGGCGCGCAGTTCGCCCGGCGCGAGCTGCGCGCCTTCCTCCGCCGGCTCCTCGATCAGATCGACCTGATCGAGTCCGCGGGACCGCCCGAGTGGGCAGCCAGTCACTTCGTCAGCGGGGTCAAGCACCTTCCCATCAGGTACCGCTTCCACTGACCGGTTGCGGTGCGGAGCTTCAGCAGATGGCAGCGCGTGACCCCGTGACACTCGGGCGCACTGGGTCAAGAATGGCGCGATGGCGGGCCGGACGCGTGGTGACGCACGAACTTCCCGAGGAGGTGACGTCCTCCTCGGGAGGGAGACTCTCGTCGACGAACTGATCGATGCGACACGCCGCGCAGCTCGTGGCAACGGAGCCCTCTTCGTCCTGACCGCGGAAGCCGGAATGGGGAAGACGAGCGTCGCCCGCTCGGTCGCTGCGCAGGTACTCGACGAGGTCGAGGTCTCCTGGAGCAATTGCACGACCGACCTCAGTGCACCGCCGTTCTGGCCATGGCGGGGGCTTGTGAACGTCGACATCCACGGACCGCCGGCCGGGGAGGAGGCCGACCGGGCGATCGGTGCCGAGCGGTACAACCTCTTGAACGGCCTGCGCGACGAACTCCTCGCCCGACGCCACGCGCGCCTGCTCGTGATCGAGGACCTCCAACGGGCCGATGTGTCGTCGGTCCTTCTGCTCCACCACGTCGCCTCGGCAGTCGTCACCACGCCGATGCTGATCGTCGCAACGCTGCGAACCGGCGAACCACTCGGCGCCCGACTCCGCGCTGCGGTCGACGAGCTGAGCGGGGTCGCAACCACGCGTGACCTACCCCCGCTGTCGGTCGACTCGATCGAGGCACTCATGCGGCGAGTGAGCCCCACCCCTGATCCGGGCTTGGCGGCACTCGTCGCGCACCGGACCGGCGGCAACCCCCTCTTCGTAACCGAGTTGATCGCCACAGCGCGGACGGCCCGCTCTCAGACGGCACTCCGTGACGTGATCGAGGGGAGCGTGCCGACGCGCGTTGCAGACTCGATCGCGCGGAGACTGTCCCGCCTCCCCGATCAGGTCTCCCACGCCGTGGGGATCGCATCGGTCGTCGGGACCAGGGGCGATACCCGGACACTCGCCCTCGCTCTCGGCCTCTCCGCCGACAAGGTGTTGGAGTTGCTCGATCAGGCACGCGCCGCACGCCTGCTCGGTGCCTCGCCGCCCGGGGCGTGGCAGTTCGAGCACGACCTGGTCCGTGACGCCGTCTACGAGAGCCTCAGCGAATCCGAGCGGGTCAGCGCGCATGCGATCGTCCTGGAGGCATTTACAGCCAATCCCGCAACGCCCGCAGGTGTCCTCGCTCACCACGCCGTCTGTGCCCAGCCGCTGTTCGACGCCGAGCGCGCTGTCGCCCTCGCGGCCGCCGCCGGCGAGGCGGCGCACGCTCACCACGCATATGAGGAAGCAGTTGTCTGGTTCGAGCGAGCGCTCGCCAACACACCCGCGGCGATATCGCCACGATGGCGCGCCGAACTGCTCGTCAGGTGCGGCGAGGCACACCGGCACATCGGAAACGTGAGTGTCGCGCGGTCCGCGTTCCTCGACGCCTCGAGGATCACCGACGACAGCACGATTCTCGCCCGTTCGGCCCTCGGCTACGCCGATCCCGGGGCCGATCTGGGAATCGCCTACCGAACCGAGGATTCGACGGTCGCAGCGCTGCTGGAGCGAGCGATCTCGGCCCAGCCGGTCGACGATTCGTTGACGACCGTCCTGCTCGATTCGCGGCTCGCCGCGGAGCTGTACTTCTCCGACGTCCCCCACCGCGCCCGATCTCTGTCCGATGTCGCGTGTGCCCGGGCGCGACGACTCGGCTCCACCCGAGCGCTCGGAGCGGCAGGCGCCGTTGCTCACGACGCCTTCGTGGTGGGCCAGGCCCCAATGCCGGAGCAGTTGCTGAACTCACAGCAGCTGCTCGACTGGGCGCGGGAGGACGGGTCCACCGCGGCGCTGCTGTCCGCCCATCGCGCACGCGTCTTCGACCTGCTGGCGGCGGCCGATCTCCCCGCGGTCGACGCGGAAATCCTCGCGTTCCGACGAATCGCCGAGCCGCTCCGTGCCCCTGCGTACCTATGGTGGCTGTCGACGTGGTCAACCATGCGCACCCTCCTCGAGGGGCGCCTCGACGACGCGGAGACCGAGGCGATCGCCACCTACGAACTCGGCAAGGGACCACTCGATGGACTCGCCATCACCAACTTGTCGTTCCTGTTGTTCTTCCTCCGTCGAGAGCAGGGACGTCTCGATGAGATGGAGTCTGCGACTCGCTCGTATGCCGCAGATCAAGCCGACGTCCCGGCGATCCGAGTCGCATTGACCTTCCTTCTGGCGGAGACCGGGAAGCTCGAGGAGGCCCGTGTGCTCCTGAGCGCCATCACCGCGGGCGGCTTCGAACAGCTACGCGATCGGAACTGGCCGGCGACATGGTTCCAACTCGCCCGCGCCGCCGCACTCCTCGGGGACGCGACCTCCGCGCGAGCGTTGCTTGCATCCTCGACTCGACCCACTGAGCAGTGCGTCATGGTCTCCCTCGCAACCGTGTGTCTCGGATCGACGAGCCTGGCGGCAGCGTGGTTGCTCCACGCGATCGGTGACCTCGACGCTGCCGACGCCGAGTTCCGGATCGCCGAGGACGTGAACGCACGCCTCGGGGCCCGATCGTGGCTGGCCCAAACTCGAGCCGACCATGCCCGCCTCCTCCTCGATCGGGCAGGGCCAGGCGACCTCGATCATGCCCGACGGTTGACCGGACTCGCGGCGGTCTCCGCGGCTGGCGGTCTCCGCTCAATTGAACCGACCGTCGCCGACCTGCAACAGCGCCTGGCCGGCGATGTCGACACCCCTGCCGACTCGACTCCTCGCACGCGGAGCGACCGGGTCTTCCGTCGAGACGGTGCCGTGTGGCACGTGGCGTTCAACGACCGGGCCGCCACAGTCCCGCATGCACGAGGAATGAACGACCTACGAGCGTTGCTCGCGAGACCCCACGAGCCGGTGTCCGTCATGGAGTTGGCAGTCGACGGCGGCATTCCGCATCAGGCGCGCGGGCCCGGGGCGTTCGACGAACGGGCTCGGCGCGAGATCCGGGCGCGCCTGCGCGAGCTCGAATCTGCCATCGCCGAGGCTGAGGATGCCGGAAACACCGAACGGGCCGCACTGATTCGTGAACAGCGGCGTGAGTTGGCCGAGATGGTCGCGCGCGACCTCGGCCTCGGCGGACGGTCCCGCCGGATCGACGACCCGATCGAACGCGCCCGCAAGACGGTCTCCACTCGGATTCGCCGCACCACGCGTCGGTGAACGACATCCACCCGGAACTCGGTCGGCACCTGCAGCGGTCGATCGACACGGGCGCGTGGTGCGCGTATCGCCCCGCGGAGCCGTTCACCTGGAATACCTGACAAGCAGCGTCAGTCCGACGATGTCGCGTCGCGACACCCGATGTCGCGCCTTGTTGGGTGACCGTTGCGCCACCGGGCGCCACAGGACAGAGGAGGCACACCATGACCATCGACGAATCCCGGCTCGAAGCGTTCATCAACCAGTTCGCCGGCGATTTCGGCGCCGCGCTCCACGCGTCGACCGTCGTGATCGGCGACAAGCTCGGCCTGTACCGAGCACTCGCCGAAGTCGGTCCCGCCACGGCGGCCGCCGTGGCTGAGGCGGCCGGCTGCAACACCCGGTTGGTGCAGGAGTGGCTCAACGCGCAGTATGCGGCGGGCTACTGCGGTTTCAGCGCTCAGACGGATACCTACTGGCTGAGCCCCGAGCAGGCCGCTGTTCTGGCTGACCCGACCAGTCCGGCGTTCCTCGTCGGAGCGATGACGATCGCCGCCTCGACGGCCAAGGACGAGGACAAGATCCGCGAAGCGTTCACGACCGGTGCCGGGCTGGGCTGGCACGACCACCATCACGATCTCTTCCACGGCACGGAGCGGCTCTTCAAGCCGGGATACGTGGCGAACCTCGTGTCCTCCTGGATTCCCGCACTCGACGATGTCGATGAGACCCTTCGAGCCGGCGGGTCCATCGCCGATCTCGGCTGCGGCCACGGGGCCTCGACCATCCTGCTTGCCGAGGCCTACCCCGATTGCGTCGTGACCGGTTTCGACTATCACCACGGCTCGATCGACATCGCTCGCAAACGAGCGGCCGAGGCGGGCGTCACGGACCGCGTGAGCTTCGAGGTCGCGTCCGCACAGGAGTTCCCCGGCGAAGGCTTCGACCTCATCTGCATCTTCGACGCGCTGCACGACATGGGCGATCCGGTCGCCGCCGCCCGCCACATCCGCGAGGCGCTGGCTCCCGATGGGACCTGGCTGCTCGTCGAGCCCATGGCGGGCGAAAGCCTCGACGACAACGCCAATCCTGTCGGACGCATCTTCTACTCAGCCTCCACGTTCATCTGCACCCCGGCTGCGCAGTCACAGGACGGGGGATACGCGCTCGGCGCTCAGGTTCCCGAAGCCACGTTGTCGGCTCTTGCCGCCGACGCGGGATTCAGCCGGTTCCGTCGCGCCGCCGAGACGCCCTTCAACCGCGTCTTCCAGGTGCGGCCCTGAGCAACCCCGTCGACCCGTCAACACCGATGGGCCCCGGCGATTGATCGCCGGGGCCCATCGGGCTTAAGCTGCGGCCCCGCTAGGGAACGTGCCACTTGTCACAGGACGGGTTGAAGTGAAACTTCGTGTATTGAGCCAGCTGACGGCCGCCGCCGTCTTCGCCTTTTCACTGTCCGCGTGCGACAACGCTCTTCCCGCGTTGCGCTCCGACACGTCGTTCTATGTGTACACCGGTGATGCGCCGCTCTCCTCGTTCGCTCCCGGAACGATCCTCAAGTCCCGAAAGCTGAGCTATCACGTCCTCGGTATGCCGACCGAGGTTCCAGTCGTGCAGCTGCTCTACCGCAGCACCGACATCCAAGGTCGACCAACTGCCAACGTCACGTCGATCCTCCAGCCCGCCGTACCCAACCCAGCGAAGGCGGTGTCGTACCAGTCGTTCTACGACTCGCTGAACCCAGCGGACAGCCCGTCACGGTCCATCGCCGGCGACGTCACGATGGGCGGCCTGGTCAACAACTTCGAGGTAGCGCTCATCACGCCGTTGCTGGAGCGGGGATACACGGTCGTGGTCCCCGACACTCAGGGCCAACGGGCCAACTTCGCGGCCGGGCCGGAGTACGGGTACAACACGCTCGACTCGCTTCGAGCTGCCACCGCATCGGCGGACACCGGTCTGAACGAGACGACCAGGGTCGGCCTGATCGGCTACTCCGGCGGGGCGATCGCAACCAACTGGGCCGCATCGCTCGCGCCGACCTACGCCCCCGACGTCAACGACAACCTCGTCGGCTTCGCCGAGGGCGGACTCCTGGTGGCGCCGTCTCACAACCTCCGCTATGTCGAAGGCAGCGCCGGATGGGCTGGAATCGTCGGCATGGCGGTTGTCGGCGTCGGTCGCTCGTTCGACATCGACTTCACGCCATATGTCAGCGACTACGGCAAGGCGATGCTGAAGCAGTTCGACCACGCGTCGATCATCAACGTGCTGCTTCAGTTCCCCGACATGACCTGGCAGCAGCTGGTCAAGCCGGAGTTCGCGAACCCAAACTCGATCCCCGCGTATGTCGATGCCGTCAACAGGATCAACCTGGGGCTGGCCCCGACCCCGTCGATTCCAGGCCTCATCGAACAGGGGCTGAACGGCGGCCTCGAGGGAACAGCGGGCGACAAGCCCGGCATCGGCCCCGGCGACGGCGTCATGGTGGCGGGCGACGTCCGCACCCTCGCGCGCCAGTACTGCGCCGACGGCAACCAGTCGATCAGCTACGTGGAGCACGAGTTCCTGAGCCACGTCCTCACCGCCGTCGCGTGGGTTCCGAACACTCTGGACTGGATCGACGCCCGGTTCGCCAACAAGCCGGCGCCGTCGTCATGTGGCCGGATCCCCGCCGGCAACTCGCTGGCCCCCGAGGTGCTCGCGAGGTAGCAAACCCCAACCCCCAACCTGTTCTGTTGTACGAAGCGCGCGCCTGGCCGCGCGCTTCGTACAACAGAACAGGTTGGGGCTGGCTCGGCTACCCAACCACTCCCATGGTGCGGAGCGTCTCGACGATCATCTCGGCGGCCGC
>JAIBBP010000030.1 GCA_019694615.1 Microthrixaceae bacterium
CCTCCAGGAGCGTGGCTGAACCCTGCTTGCCGACCATGAGCTCGCGAAGGGTCACCGACACCGGCGTGACATCGACGATCGTTCCCACGCGCAACGCGGCCGGACGAGCCACTGGACGAATGCCGACCAGTGACCTGCGACGCCGATGGCGTGACAGATCGGCGCGCTTTGACTGGGCGGCCGCGACCGCCGACACGGCCGTGGCCTGCACCGTGTCGAACAGCGCGCCGCTGAACCGGTCTCGGATCGATGACAACTCGCGCTCGACCTGTGCCGGCGATCCGCTCGCCACGGTCCGCTTCCAACGAGCGACAGCGGCTGTCAGTTCGTCGGCGGCCTCAGTGCCGCCCGTGGAGAGTTGGATGTCGGCAACAGTCGCCTGTTGGTGCTCGGCCAATACCCGGGTCGACAGCCCGAACAGTCCCTCGAACACCGGGGTGCGAGCCTCCCAGACGTTCTGGAGATCGAGGCCCGACGAGGTGACGGCGTCAGCGAACGACACGAGCGTCTGATGGGTCAGCGTCTGGACGTACCGCATGATGGCGTCGTGGTCGGCAGCCGACCCCGAGTCGGAGATCGCCCCCGCCTCGGCGATGAGGTCAGTGAGCCAGGGAGTGTCGGGAGGCTGGTCCGGTCCGACGACCAGCAGAGTCTGACCTTCGGCGGAGCGCGCCGAGACGTCGAACAAGGGGTGAAGCCCGAACACCTGTGGGGACGGCCAGCGGCGGGCGAGGGCATCGATGCCGGCGGACTGGTTTGCCGTCACCACTCCGACGACGGCGTCGTGTGCCAGCAGCGGGAGGAGCCAGTCGAGCACCCCTTCGACGGCGTCGCGCGGAACCGCGATGAGCGCAGCGGTACGCGGGTGCGAGAGGTGTGCCGATGCCTCGCTGGGTTCGGTGACGACGATCGGTGTCGTCGCGGAATCGAGCGCGGTGGCCGATGAGCGCAGCGACGCGATGTCGGCGTCTGCGAGGACCGCTCGATCCCACGGTCGGGAGAGGAGAAGGTGGTCGACGAGCCAACGGCCCATACCGGCTGCCGCACCGACGACGACGAGGGTGGTCGGCTCGGCCGTTGCCCCGCTCGTCGTCATGGGTGGCGAGGCTAGCGCCGCTCGGCCGACCCCAGCTTTGGGGGATTCCTGCGGACAGGTCGCGCGAGCCCCCCAAAGTTCGCTGAGCTGGGTCGGGTTGGACCGCGTTCTGGCTGCTGTCGGGTCGACGCCCGAAGCCGAAGTCGCGGCGGGGGCCGTCTCAGGTTGGCCGCGGTGTCCTTGGTGCGCCGATGAAGCGATCGAGATCGCCGAGTCGCTCGAGGAAATCCTGCGCCTCATCGTTGGCGTCGGGTCCTGCGGAGACCGTTCGTGGGATCGCTGGAGCCGGTGGAACTGGATGGCTGATCGGAGCCAGCGCCCCAGTTGGAAGAGCGGGGAGGTTCCGGGCCATCGGGATCGTGGGACGACGTACGGAGGAACCCGACGGGAGTGTGGCAGGCGAGTGGGGCGCCTTCGCCGGTCCGCCGATGAAGCGATCGAGGTCGCCGAGTCGTTCGACGAACTCCTCCGCCTCGACCTCGGCCTCCGTTGAGCTCGGGGCATCGCTGCCTTCGCCGGGGCTCCTTTCCGATGGGTGGGAGAGGTTGCGGCGAGCGAATGCCTTCATGACCATCGTCCTGTCGTCGTTGTTCTGGTGACCAGGGGGTTCACGATCTTCATCGACCTCTAGCGGTCGCAGATGAGTTCTGTCGTGTGTGGGGGATTCATGACTATGCAGGGAGCCTGGGGGCAATGTCGCCGAAGCGCGAATCGGCGACACCGGCAGCGAACGCTTCGGACGTGGCCGCCGAGTACTGGATCCGCCAGTCCCCGCCGTTCTTGAAGTCGTTGAACCAGTTGAAGCCGATGATTTCGGGGTGGTCGAGAAGACCTTGGAAGAACGACCTCAACCACGCGACCCGATGGGTCTCGGTTGTGCCGGCACCGACCTCGGTGAGCATGACCAGCTTCGACGGCGCCAGTTCCTCGATTGCCTCCAGCGTCGCTCCGAACGTGAAATCGAAGTCGGGTGTGACACCGTCGGTCACCTCTCGGAGGTACCCGGACATGCCGACCCAATCGACGTACTGATCACCCGGATAGACACGATCGATGGTCTTGTCGGGAAGGTTGTCGATGCGGTTGATGCTCCACACCCAGATGACGTTGTCTGCACCAGCGGCGGTGAACAGGTCGTGGATATGTCGCCACGCGTCGACGAAGTCACCGGGAGCGTTTCCGAATCTCCCGTCGGACCACGGGTACCAGTTGCCGTTCATCTCGTGCCCGAACCGCAGCGCGATCGGATGGTTGAAGGCCTTGGCCGAGGTTGCCCACCTGGTGAAGTACTCGTCCCACGATCCGTCGGCGAGATCGGCGAGCGTCGGTTGCCCCTCCGTGCTGTTCTGGATGATGGGTTCGAAGCTGACCATCGGCATCATCCCGCGGCGCCAGCTCGTCGCGACCGCTGACTCGGGGAACTCCTGGGACAGGTTCTGGAACAGCAGCGCGGTGTTCGGCGACTTTCCCGCAGCGGTCGAGAACGCTTCGAGCTCGGAGTTCGCGAACGGAGCATTGGGTGTGTGAACTCCGAACAACCGGGTCGGTGGACGCTTGAGGAAGGTCGCGGTCGGGATCCGTCGTGACGCGAGCTCGGGCAGCTGATTCGCGGTCCGGCCCGGCAGTTGTTCGCACGCGAGGCCATCACCGTCTCCATCGAGGCCGGAGCGTCCGGCCCGGTCCGCATCGAACGCCGCCTGGGCTTCCGGTTGCAGCTTGAAGTCCTCGCAGCGCACCGGCCGCACCGAGACAGGGAGCGACACGAGGTTTCCTTCGGCAACGGTGCGTTCTGTGGTGGTTGGCGCGCGAGGAGTCGTGGTCGTCGTTCGGCGGGGCCGGGGTGACGAAGTGGTCGTCGGCGGGACGGTGACGACCGGAGCGCTCGTGGGCGTCGCCGTTGTTGAGGTGGCGCGCTTGTCGCCCCGGGTCGGCGGAGCGGTCACGGCCGTCTCCTCGTCGTGATCGACGCTCGCCAATTGATCCGGTACCCCGAGGCCGGGGATTGAACTCGGGCTGGAGACGACGAACACCGAGAGCGCGACGAGCACCGCGAGTGAGGCGATGCTGAAGGGAACGGTGCCCACACCGAGGCGTCGAAGGCCTTTGGCGAGCGGCGTGGCGACGAGATGATCGGGAAGAGCGGTGGAGACCACCGGGCGTGGTGGGCGTTCGGTCGAAGGTCGGAGGTGGCGGGGCATTATCGGTCCAGGCGAGTCGTTGGGTCGGGTGTTTGGTCGGGGTTCAGGAGGGCAGGACGGTGCCGAGGACCACAGCCACCACTGCGATCGCATACGGAAGTGCGGCGAGAGGGTTGCGGGCCCGTTCGCCCGAGTAGCCGCCGGCTCGGGTACCCCATCCGCTGTTGTGGCCCATCCGGGTGAAGCCGAGCAATCGGATCGGCATCAGGAAGAAGGTGCTGATGAGGATGAAGGCCGGAAGGCGGAGAAGGTCGTCAGGACGCCGCTTGAGGTGTCGCGACTGGCGGACCGCAGATGACGCGGTGCTCATGACGACCGACAGGCCGATCATGAGAACCAACGCCAGCCCCCGCCCGTAGTGGTGAACGAATGCGCCGTAGATGTCGGGGCTCTCGTACTGCGTCGCTCGGAACATCCAGCCGCTGATGGTGCAGAGCAGAAGGAACGGCAGGACGATGTCGCAGATGTAGAAGAACGCCAGTGTGCGAGCGTGCCGCAGCATCCACGGAAGCATCCGCGCCGTGTTGTACTGGCTCCCTCGGGCCCAACGCAGCTGCTGCTTGGCCATCTTCTTCCAGTTCGTCGGAGCGTCGGTGTAGACGACCGAGGTTGACTGGTAGACGGTTCGGTAGCCCTGCTTGAGCGCCTCGTTGGTCAGGGTACGGTCGTCGGACACTTCCAGGAAGATGCCGAGGAAGCGTTCCGCCAGGAACGACGGCATCGCGTCTACGAGGACCTGTCGACGAAACGCGATCGTGCGACCGGGCAGGCAGCCAACCGTTCCGAGCACGCTCATCGCCGGCATCGAGTACTCGTTGCGGACGCTCTCCATCCAGTCGGCCCAGCGCGTGAGGACGTGTCGCTCCTGAGCGAGGATGTTCTGCCGCGTCGTGACTCCTCCGACGCGTTCGTCGGCGAAGGGCTTGAGGAGTTCCGGCAAGGTGTCGGCAGTCCAGATCGTGTCCGAGTCGACCAGGACGGCGATGTCGCCGAGCATCGTCTCGACGCCGACTCGGAGCGCGTTGCGCTTCCCTGGGATCTCCGTCCAGCGCCAGATCACCCGGTCGAATCGCTCACAGATCTGCTCGAGCGGCTCGTTGCGCGGCCCATTGATGACCACGATGACCTCGTCGGGCTCCTGCGCGACGATTCGCCGGAGAACCTCGTCGAACAGCTCCTCGGGTTCGTCGACGACGGGGATGATCACGCTCGTCGTCAGCGAGACGTCACCCTCAAACGGCCGGTACCGCCTCGAGAGCTGGACTCGGCGGAGCCAGACCACCCACACGAGCATCACGAAGATCGTGAAGAGGTAGACACGACCGTTTGTCAGCGTGTCCCTGACCTGAAGAAGGAAGACGAACAACAACGCCCCCGGGTCGGTGGGTTCCAGACACGACCACGGTCTGTGGTCGTCCCGGATCCAGTCGACACCGAGAGCGAGGTTGTGAGGTGTTTGACTGAAATCTCGCGAGAAGTTCTCGCGAGTGGCCGATCAGACCGCGAGGAGATCCTTCGCGCCCGTGTCGGAGCTGGGGTGACGAAGCTTCGACATCGCCCGAGCCTCGATCTGTCGGATGCGCTCCCGGGTGAGGTTGAAGTGCTCTCCGACCTCCTCGAGGGTGCGGGGCTCGCCGCGATCGAGCCCGAAGCGCAGCTTGAGGATCTGCCGCTCCCGTTCGTCGAGGGGGTGCAGGAGGCGGTTGATCTGGTCGGGAAGCAGGGAGACCGCCGCGGCCTCGAACGGGGACTCCGCACCGCGGTCCTCGATCATGTCTCCGAGCTCGGCATCCCCGTCGGCCCGCAGTGGCTCAGAGAGCGACAACGTGTCGGCGGCGTAGCGCATGGCTTCGGTCACCTTGGCGATCGGCATGTCGAGCTCGACAGCGAGCTCGTGCAAGGTCGCAGGACGACCCAGGCTGGTCTCCAGCCGGAAGCGTGCCTTCTGGAGTCGCGACAACACATCGCCGGCGTGCACGGGAAGGCGAATGGTGCGACCCGTGTTTGCGATGCCACGCGTGATTGCCTGACGGATCCACCAGGTGGCGTAGGTCGAGAACTTGAAGCCTTTGCGCCAGTCGAACTTCTCAACGGCGTGGATGAGGCCGAGGTTGCCCTCCTGGATGAGGTCCAACAGCGGCAGGTTCGAGGCCTGGTACTTCTTGGCGATCGACACGACGAGTCGGAGGTTCGACTGCACGAACGCCAGCTCGGCTTCCTCACCGGCGCGGATGGTGCGCTTGAGCTCGCGCTTTCGAGCGACGGTGAGCGTGCGCTCGTTCGCCTCGAACTCCGTGCGAGCAGCCACTCCCGCTTCGATGGCCTTCGCGAGGGTGACCTCGCCGTCCTTCGTGAGCAGGGGATACTGCCCGATATCGCTCAGGTAGAGCCGGACAAGGTCTTCCTCGTCACGATCGGGTCGTTGTTTCGCCACTGAGATGCACCTCTTCGCTCGTTCGACGGACGCCGTCGGGTTTCGACCACTCGACGCCCAGAGGTGACTCTGGGCGCGAACGCCGCGACTCCGTAGGGCCGGATTCCATCATACGGATGACGTCAAGGGGGTCGACCCCTGTGTCACATGTCCCACTGGTACGACAGCGAGCAAATCGTCGTTCGCTGCGTCATGATCGTGTGGTGCGAGTCGAGATCGGGCCCGTCGGGAGGGACACTGCAGTCGCGTGGATTGCCTACGGCCGCCGCGTCGTGACGCACCTGTCCGCCACGGCATCAGCCGGCAGAGCCCCAGTGCTCGCCCGGTTCGGTAGCCTGCTCGACGAGTTCGAAACGGCGGCAGCTCCGGGCGCGCCGTTCCACTGGACTGCCGACGCGCCTCCCGAGGAGGTGGAGTTCCTCATGAAAGGCCTGTACGAGATCGGTCTGGTCGTGGAGTCGGAGCACGCGGCGGGGCATCTTCCCCTTCGGCCCCCCGAGGCCGACGAGTTCCACCACATGATCGTCCAGCAGGTCCTGGCAGCGGTCGAGGTCGAGGGCCCAGCTTTTGCGCAGTTCGTCGAAGGGCTGCGTTCCGAGTGGGGGGTGGCGGGCAAGGGCTGATCGCCGAGATCCCGCTACGTTCTTCCGTCGTGCACCCTCGTCCCCCGAGATCGGTCGCCCATCGCGGTCGCGTGGCGTGCGCACTTCTGTCAGCGGCCACCATCGTCGCTGCGTCCTGCACCGGTGCCACCGACGCGATCGTTCTGGCCGGTGACGACGAGCCGACGACCACCGCTGCTACGACGACGACGCTGCCGCTGCCTGCGTGTGTCGCGCAGCTGACTCCGGAACAGAAGGCCGGGCAGTTGCTCATGGTGCTGGTGCCTTCCCCCGCAGCGGCGGGAGATCTCGTGGGCGCAGGCCTGGTCGGCGGCTACGCGTTGGTCGGTCCCCAGAGTGGCGACGTCGCCGGAGAGGTAGCGGCGGTCGCGTCACGGTCGAGGATCCCGGTGTTCGCCTCCGGTGACGAGGAGGGCGGAACAGTTCAGCGGTTCCGCGACATGCTCGGAGCACTGCCCTCGGCGGCAACGTTGGCTTCGGAGCACGACCCGGCCGGAGCAGCGAGGATCTTCGGCGAGTACGGCGCGAAGCTCAAGGGTTTGGGTCTCAACATGAACTTCGGCCCGAGCCTCGACGTCGGGGGCGGTTCGGGGTTGGGAACGAGGTCCTTCTCCGATGATGTCGCCCGGGTCGGCGACTTCGGGCTCGCCGTGATCGGCGCGGTCGAGCAGGCCGGGCTGATTCCTGTCGCGAAGCACTGGCCGGGCATCGGTGGGGGTGTTGCGGACCCCCACAAGTCGGCGTCGCCGATCGCCCCGGTCGCTTCGCTCCGCGAGCGCGACATGGTCCCGTTCGACCGAGCGATCGCCGAGGGACTCGACGCCATCATGGTGAGCCACGCGATCGTGCCAGACCTCAGCGACGGGCTTCCGGCGTCGCTCTCCCGGTCGGCGATAACCGGCGAACTGCGCGAGCGACACCGATTCGAGGGTCTCGTTGTCACCGATTCTCTGGGTATGGGCGCCGTGGCCGCCCACTACGACAACTCAGCGGCAGCGGTGGTGTCGATCGCCGCGGGAGCGGACATAGCGCTCGTCTCGATGGCGACCTCGGTGCTCGGTGCCCACAGCGGCCTCGTCGGTGCGATCACGAGTGGTTCGATCCCGGCCGAACAGATCGATCGTTCCGTCGGTCGAGTGCTCACGGCGAAGGGTGTCACCGGCGATTGCCCGTGACCTGCTCGTGCGGTGCCCGCCCGGTCGCGGCATGATGTCGCCATGACCGAAGCCTCCAGCAACACCATCCACCACGCCGTCGTCGGCTTCGACGGGTCGGAGAACTCCACCGCCGCCCTCCAGTGGGCCTTCGATCATGTTCGACGACTCGGTGGCGGCGACATCAAGGTGGTCATGGCGTGGAACTACGCACCGACTGCGGTCGGCGGATACGGCATCGGTGGCAGCCTTCCCCCTGCCGAGTCCATGCAGGAGGTCACCGAGCGTGCGCTCGCCGACGCGCTGGAAGGCGTCACCCCTCCAGAAGGCGTGACGGTGACTCAGGTTGTGCGCGAGGGGCCGGCGTCCAAGGTGCTGGTGGAGGAGGCAGCCGGCTCCGAGGTGCTTGTCGTCGGCAAGCGCGGACACGGTGGTTTCCTCGGATTGCTGATCGGCTCGATCACCAACCAGGTCGCGAATCACGCCTCCTGCCCAGTCGTCATCGTCCCGGCCCACCCCGAGTAGCCCGTTCTGTCCTGCGAGAGCACCACCCGGGTGGTGCTCTCGCAGGACAGAACGAGGTTGGGCTAGCCGCTGAAGCTTGACGCGGGGGCCGCGGCCGCCGGTGGAACCTGGTCGTGGGCGAAGCGCTTCCTCAGTCGCATCGCCGGCTTCTCGATGAGGTAATAGCTGCCCAAGACGGCGAGCACGGTCAGGGTCCACTCGAGCAACGTCAGCAAGACGACCGGTGCGCCCGGAAACCGCTCCCGACTGACGAACACCCAGATGGGGTTGTGCCAGAGGTAGATCGAGTACGACAGCTTCCCGATCATCACCACCGGTTGGTATGAGGAGACGGTTGAGATGAAGCTGCTGGGCGCAACGAAGATGTGGCCGATGAGCGCTGCTGACGCGAGCGAGCAGTACACGACGTAGAGCGATGAGATCTCATGGGTGAACTTCCCCGCAACGAGATCGACCATCAGCACGGCAATGGCGGTAACTGGGACGACGGGACGGGCGAGGAAGCGTTCGAATCGCGGAAACACGCCACGATGGAACGCGAACGCCATCGCCGCCCCCAACGCGAACGCATCGAAGCTGAACACCGCGATGGAGGCCCAATCAGGATCGAGCGCCGGAACGTAGTAGACGAACAGCCGCACCACGGCCACGGCGCCGGCGATCGCCAACAGCACACGGGTGACCTTGGCGGACGACCGCCGCGCGAGGGCCAGCGTCGTCATCGCCAACGGCCACACCAAGTAGAACTGCTCCTCGACGGCCAGGCTCCACATGTGCCCGAGGAACCCGTCATTGACGACGCCGTCGATGACCGTAGGGCCCAGGATGAGCGGGCGCATGTTCATCAGGTAGGTGATCGAGAGCCCGATCTCCTGGAGCAGGAACCGGTGCTCGGCGGTCGAGTCGGTGATGGCCCAGCTAGCCGCCAACAGCACGAGCAGCATCACCGTTGGAGCCGGGAGGATTCGAACAGCGCGTCGCCCGTAGAACCCGCCGATGGAGATCCCTCCGGTTCGGTCCGACTCCTCAATCATCAGCTTCGTGATGAGGAAACCGCTCAACACGAAGAAGACGATGACGCCGTTGCCTCCACCGAGGAAGATGCTCAGCCCGGTGTGGTTGAGGAGCACCAGCCCGATCGCCAAGGCACGCACACCGTCGAGCCCTGGCCGGTAACCGAGCGAGCGCTCCATCGTCACTCCGCGGACGTGTCGCTCGTGGAAGGTTCGGGACGACGGTTGCGGCGCCGCATCGGCGACGTCGTCACGGCCAGAACCCGGGACCGATCTGCAGGAAGGTTGTCGGCCACCTCGATCAGGGTTTCCTGGTCCTGGTCGAGCAACGGCACGGCGAGGACGATGACGTCGGCGGCCTTGCTGGCGAACAACGTCAGGGCGCTGCCCATGAGGCTGCCGCCGTCGTACAGCACGATCTGGCCACGCTCGCGGGCGGCATCGAGGATGGGGCCGATGGCATCGCGTCGCAGCGCCTCGCGCCGTTCCACCTTGCCGACGCCGAGAACCACGACGTTTGGCAGATCGGTGTCCGTGAAGTAGTTGACCGACTTCGTCGGCTTCTTGACCTCGGCGTCGAGAACGGCACGGATGCCACGCGACGGATCAGTGTCGAAAATCTCCGAGATCGTCTGCGTCCGCGTGTCTCCATCGACGATGACAACGGAGTAGCCCGATCGGCTGAGGCGACGGGCGAGAGCGAGCGTCAGCGTGGTTGTGCCAGCGCCCGTCTGGGTGCCGACGACGGCGATGGTGAGTGCGTGGTCGACGTCGGGGTCGGCCATGGCTTCTGCCCGAACGCTGAGTCTTTCCATGATGTCGCGGGCCTCGATAGGCGTGGACTTGAGCGCCGCCATCGGCTCGTTGAGGAGTGCACGGCTTCTCGGGAAGGTTCCGACGACAGCGGTTCCCAACATGTCCGCGACTGTTGACTCATCGAGCACTTTCGATGACAGCTGCGCCAGTACCAGGGCGACGGCGGTGCCGATCAACAGGCCGAGCAGCAGTCCACCGGCCAGCACGAGTTTGCCGACCGTCGATTTGGGGGTCGTCGGGGCAACCGCCCGCTCGACGACCGAACTCACCGCCTGGTTCTGGGTGCTGAACTCGATGTCGGCCCGTGCAGCCTGAACCCGGTTGTACTCGGCGATCAACGAGTCACGCTGCTGGACCGCCTCAGGTACGACGTTCTCTGCTGCGGGGATGTTGCCGGCGCCCGAGGGGCTGTTCTTGGCAGCGTCGATCAGGGGCGCCATGGCGTCCTTGATCGCTTTCAGTTGAGCGTCGATCTTCGTCTGGAGCTCGGTCAGACGCGTGTTGAGCGCGGTGATCTCGGGTTCGCGTGCCTTCTGTTGGCGAGACAACGCGTCGGCGATGTACACGTCGGCGACAGCGTTCGCCATCGCTGCCGCGAGCTTCGGCTGGTCAGCGGTCGCCTTGATGGTGAGAAGGTCCGCCGACGGTTGCTGCTCCACGGTGATCGCCTCCGCCAGTGATCCTGTGGTGACCCCGTTGCCGACCTGCTTCGCCGCCTTCTCCAGTGTGTCGTGGCTGGTGACCACCGACAGCTGCCCGACCACGTAGCGGTCGGGCTGGTTCGCAGCGCTACTCGTGGTGGGGGCGACGACCGCGACCGTTGCCACGGACTCGTAGCTGTTGACCGACTTCGAGATGCTGTACAGACCTGGCAACGCCCCCAGGATGGTGCACAGCACGACGAAACGAATCCGTCGCCGTATCGCGACGACGATGAAGGACCATTCCACTGTCTTGCCTTTCCGCAACCGGGCAGTGGGAGGCTGCCCGAAACAAGTGCTTTATCTTGAGGGTTCTTCGCGACCGAGTCGAGTCGAGCGTTCTCGGGCGAGCCCGCGAAGTCGCCCTGAAGCAATCGCTCCGCGTCGCAGTATGTGGATGATCGAGCGCTGTGTCACGCGTTGTCCGTTCGCTGCGAGCATCCCTGACGGCGCCTTGCCACCCGGGAGTCCTTGCCGCTCGATGACTTCGGTCATGCCGATCCCGTAGAAGTGGTGCTGGCGGATCATCGTCCACAGACCTGGTCGGTGCCGGTAGTGGACCACCGCATCCTCGGCGTATCCGAGATCGATTCCTGCGTCAGCGAGCAGCCACCCGAAGGCGATGTCCTCACAGCGTGTGAAACCCTCGGGAAAGCCACCGATGGTGTCAAACGCATCGCGTCGGGCGCCCATGTTCGCCGAAACGGGGTAACGGTGGCCGAGATAGGACGGGAGCTCACCGGGGGTGGCCGGGGGCCGCCAGGGTCCGGAGTTCGCCCGGAGTGACGGTGAAGTCTTCCCGCCTGGAGTCGGGCACGGGCTTGCCTTCGGGGTCCTTTCTTCCGGTTGCGGCCCGGGCATCCCAGT
>JAIBBP010000169.1 GCA_019694615.1 Microthrixaceae bacterium
TTCATGACCATCGAGGAGGCCTGCCAGCTCGTTGTGCAGGCGGGCGCCAGCGAGGCCACCGGCGAGGTCATGGTGCTCGACATGGGCGCGCCCGTGGCGATCGTCGACCTCGCTCGCCGGTTGATCGCCGAGTCAGATCGTCGCATCAGCATCCAGTACACCGGCCTGCGCCCCGGCGAAAAGCTGCACGAGGTGCTGTTCGGCCCCGACGAGCGGCCTCAGCCATCGGAACACCCCCTGATTTCCCGGGTTTCGGTTCCGCCCCTCAACCCGGAAGCGATCGGGCTCGCCCACGCGTCTCGGCCGGTGCTGGTCGACCTGTCGGTGGTCGACGAGCGGTCGGCATAGCTGCCCTGGAAAACTGCTGTTGGCAGGCGACTCCGAGCGTCGCTCGACGAGTCGGCACTACGGGCGACGCTGGATCCCTCGATGTCTACTCCTTGCTTCTGTCCGCATGCTCGGTCCGATGGCAGAACTCATAGATGATCGAGTCGCAGCCGATCTCCGCAGCGAGCATCGTTCGGGCCAGTCCAAGGCGAACGACTGAGGCGATACGGTTCCTCCACCCCGCCAGATCCCTCAGCCGCACCCCGCGCCACGACACCAGTTCTAGGCCGGCACGTTCCCCGAGCTCCGCCAGATTGCTGGCCTCGAACATGGTTACGTGGTCGACGCTGTCGGGGAAATCGCCACGCAGGTGTTTCCAGGCCCGATGGAGCATGTACGGGTTCGGTGTCGTCAATACGAACCGTCCTGCTGGCGAGAGCATCGCTGCAACTGATTCGAAGAGCAGTTGCGGGCTGCCCACGTGTTCGACCAACTCGCCGGCGACGACGAGCTCAAACTGTTCCGGCAGCGGAGACGTCGTCACATCGTGAACGAGCACGTCGTAGCCCCCTTCGCGAAGGGCGTCGATACCCTCGGGGAGAACATCGACGCCGAGGCACGATGCAGCTGCATCAACAATGTGTCGGTGTAGCCAACGTCCTGACGCCTCGTTGCTCACATCGTGCTCAACAACACCGATATCAAGCACGCGTCGGTCTCGCGCGAGCGATGCCAGGTACTGCTCTCGGCTAGCCACTGGGACACGCCTTGTTGCTTTCAGATTAGCCTGGCGCCACGCCACAACAGCTGGGGCGTTTGGATCCCACGAGATCTCTGTCCAATTGTTGACCGTCGTCATCGTGCGCGCACCATCAGCTCAGCGTACCGATGACTCCATCAAGCCGGTAGTGGGCTCTAGGAGACTGCTGAGCAAGGGGCTTCTGCGGCTGGGGGTTCGGGTTCGCGGGCTGTCGTGACGCGTGGGGTCGGGTGTTGGGGTGTTCGTGGGCGCTCGGGTTCGGGGCCGCTGTCGGGCCGCGGCGCGCGTTGGGGCCGTCGCCGGGGTGGGCCGGTGCGATTCGAGGCGGTTTTGGGGCTTGTCAGGCGGCGAGGGCGGCCCGTGCGACGGTCCAGCCGCCGTCGAAGCCGAGTCCGAGCGTGCCGAGTCGTTTGAGGTTGACTGCTGCGCAGCGAACCGACCACGCGATCCGGTTTCGTTCGATCCCGCGGTAGCGGCATCGCCGGTTGTTGTTCGCCACAAGCCAGGCGATGGTGCGTTCCACCATCGGCCGGTAGCGGCGGTAATCACTGTCGAACTCGTCGGTGCCGGCGAACGCCCGGGCTGCGGCCAACAGGGCGTGGTGGGCGTGAACTTTGATCACGCGACCGGCTTTCGCGGTGGTGCACTGTTCACGCACCGGGCAGCCTTCACAGTTCTTCGCGAACCGAGCCGACCGCGACTTGTTGATCGTGACGGTGACGCCTTCGGGACAGGTCACACAGTTGGCGTCGAGATCGATGTCGAAGTCGTCGAGGGTGTAACCCCCGGCCACGGCGGGACGCAACGGCGGCGCTTTGATCTTCGCTTTCAAGTTCTTGTTGTCGAGATGGTCACGGAACTCTCCAGACCCATAGGCCGCGTCGCCCAGGATCTCGGTGCCCGCCGGCTCGTCGTCGATCAACCCGGGTGCCGCGTCGGTGTCCGCGACGTTGCCCGCCCCCAGATCGCATTCGGCGACCAGCCCGGTGTCGGGCTCCACTGAGATGTGGCCTTTGAAACCGTCCCGATACGACGCTCTGGTCTTGTGGGCGTGACGGGTTTGGGGATCCACCGTGGAACACACCCGATCCGCAGCGGTCCGCTGGGCGATCCGCCACCGGCCCGGCCCGTCGCCGGGTTCGACGTCTTGACCGGCGACCAACGCCAGCAACGCCACCGCGTCCCCTTGAGCTTCAGACAACTCGACGCCTTCCGCGACGAGGTCTTCGGCCGCCCACACCAACTCGTTCGCGTCGTCGACCAGCTCCGAGACCAGCCGGTCGATGTCGGCAGGATCGCCCCAATCGCACGGCGGCCGGCCTCCTTCAAGGTTGTGGTGACGCACCCACACTTTCGCGAGTTCGGGGACGAGTTTGCGGACCCGGCAGATCTGAGCGACCAGCATCGAGATCGTGTCCTGACGAGCGACCGCGTCATCAAGGACCGTCGAGTCCAACACCCGCCGATTCCGTCCCGTGATAACCCCGGTCTCGGTGATCACTGCACGGACCGCTTCGAAGATCCGTTGTGGAGCCTCCGACGCCCGCAACTTGTTACGCCACAACGTGAGCACGGTTGGATGGAACGGCTCATCGGTGATCGCCAACCCCGCCGCGGCTTTCCATCGCAGATCCGTGCCCAACGCCACGACCGCTTCACGATCAGAGCGGCCTTCCAACGCCTGGAGCACCATCACCGTCGCGATCACATCCGCGGGCACCGAAGGACGACCCCGCCCCGACGCGAACAGATCGGCGAACAACTCGTCAGGAAACAACCGGTGCCGGTGCTCGGCCAACAACGCGTGCACCGACCCCGGGCTCAACAGATGGCCACACAACGCCGCCGTGTCCAACAACTCACGATCCGGCCGAGACGTACCCTGCATCCCCCCCATTCTTTTCGATCCGCCCCAACTTCGCGAATCGAACGCCAGCACCACCGATTGCTCAGCAGTCTCCTAGGTGAACGTGCGTGTGGAACGCGTATCCCCCTGCCGCGAGCCAGGCGTGGTCTTCCTCGGGCTCCCCGAGCTGTGCGATGCCGCCGGGGAAATGGCCAGTCAAGGTGACCGGTGGCCAGTCTGCATGGTCGTAGGGCAGCGCGACCAGATCGGGACGTGGCCGGTCGAGCGGGCGCAGGTTCGCTCG
>JAIBBP010000040.1 GCA_019694615.1 Microthrixaceae bacterium
ACGATGCGACGGGTGGCCCGGCGACTTCATCGACGACCTGCCCGTCAGCTCCTTCATCCACCCCGCTGGCCGACCCATCGAACACCTCCATGATCAAGGTGTTGCGACGACCGGTTGAGTCTGGTCAGTTCCGCTCGAGAGCCTTCCGGTCCAACGCTCACCGCGAACGGGCTTGTCGGGTCGATGGGACGTGTCGCGTCTGCGGGTGACAACGCGGCGATGGAATCGTTCTTCTCGCTCCTCCAGAAGAACGTCCTGGATCGGCGCCGCTGGAGAACTCGCAGCGAGCTCCGTTACGCCATCGTCCGCTGGATCGAGCACACCGGGACTGTTGCGTTGACGCCGGCCGCCGAGTCGGTCAGCGTCGAGCGATGAGACGTCGTCACCGTCGACCGGTCGCGAAGCCGAGCCCGTCGGCGTTCTCCGGGTTCCGGTTCCCGCCCGAGATCATCATGCTCGCGGTCCGCTGGTACCTCCGGTACGGCCTGTCGTAGCGAGATCTCGAGGAACTGCTCGCGGAGCGTGGCATCGAGGTCGACCACGTCACGCTGTACCGCTGGGTGCAGCGCTTCACCCCGCTGCTCATCGACGCCGCACGGCCTTGCCGGCGGGCCGCTGGGGACCGATGGGTCGTCGACGAGACCTACGTGAAGGTCGCCGGCGTGTGGCGCTACGTGTACCGAGCCATTGATGAGGACGGCGATGTGATCGACGTGTACGTCTCCCGCACCCGCTGCGCGGCGGCCGCGTCGTCGTTCTTCGCCAAGGCGCCACGCGATCACGGCGACATCGTGACCGACAAGTCGCCGACGCTCGCGTCGGTGATCCGAGATTTGATGCCCAACGCGGAGCACTGCACCGATCAGTACGCGAACAACCGGATCGAAGCCGATCACGGCCGGCTGAAGGCACGGCTCAGACCGATGCGCGGGTTGAAACGCGACCGGACGGCGAGCGTCGTGATCCGTGGTCATGCCTTCGTCCAGAACGTCAGCCGCGGCCACTACCAGCTCGGCGACGCGATCGACCCGAGGTGCCGACTCGAAGCCGCGTTCGGCGAGCTCCTCTCCGTGATCTGAGGGCATCGCGACGCACCCCGACCGCGGCCGATCACGCCCAACGCAACAGAGCCCTTCTAACTCACGCCTGGCGGGCCGGCGGACTTTGAGTGCGCTGAGGCCGATGCAGCACTATCGGATCTCTCGCAGCGCCGCTGGCTCGAGCAGGACGATGCCGCGGCGACGTGTTTCAACCATGCCTTTACTACGCCAGGCCATCAACGTCTTGGCGACTGAGTCGCGACTGGTGGCGATGAATGCGGCCAAATCGTCCTGCGTGAGTGCGAGGTCGATCACCACTGCCCCGTCCTGACGGGTCCGGCCATGGCTCGCTGCGAGATGCAGGAGCGCTCGCGCCAGCCGTACCGGAACAGCCTCGCCGGCGAACAGACGCCATTCCACCGCCTCGTGCAGACGGTCAGCGAGGAGTCCGATGACCTCGGCAAGAACTGCAGGGTGACGCCTGACGAGCTCATCGAACTCCCGAGCGGTCAACACGCGGAGCCTGGACGGGCCGATGCTCGTCACAGTGGAGACACGCGGTCGTCCCGAGACCGCACCGGCGAGCCCCATCGCGTCGCCGGGCCCCCGCACCCCGAGGAGGGCGGTTCGCCCGGCGTCCGACGCAGCCGTCACCTTGAGCAGGCCCGACTCGATGATCGCGACCCGACCGTGCGCCTCACCCTGAAGGAAGACGACCTGTTGAGGCGCCACCGTTCGAAGAACGCCGAGTTCGGCGATATCGGCCCGCGTCCGGTGGTCAATACGGTCGACGAACTTCATCGAGCCGTTGGGTGCCAAAGCCACGGCGGCCCCGAGCGCCAGATCAAGCGACATATCATCCCCCCGCCCACCGACCGGAGACCCCGGCTGGGACCTCGAGCCCGCACGGAATGAACAGGGGTGCGACCGACCGAAAACGTGAACACGAACCGTCAGCCGCGTAGATTTGTCGGCTGTGACGGCAGCATGGGGGCGTCGCAACATCGTCTCGCGAGCTGTTGTCATTGCAGCGATCGCGGTCGTACCCTCGTGCGCTGCGCCAAGAGGCCCGGCCGAAGTTCCTCGATCCGGTCGCGCGCCGAACGCAACAGTGCCGAACCGTACGTCCGTTCTATCGGACATCAGCCGGGCCTGTCGGGCGTTCCTAGCCGAGGACGCCAAGCTGGACCATCACGGCGAGACCGAGCAGCAACATCACCGCTTCATCCGAGCTCGCAAGCCGATGGTGATGCGCGCGTTGGGCGTCGTACGGCGCATCAAGGTACCTAACGATATGGAAGACCTCCGCCGCACGATCGACCAGCAACTGTCCGCCGCCCTGGCGCTCTACGAGCGCAACGACCAAGTCTCGGGACAAGAACTTGTCGAACTTCGGGCGCAGGCCGAGGATCGCATACGTGAAGCTGCCGTGGCGCTCTACCAGACCGGGGCGTCGGGATGCGCGCCGACCAGCGCGCCCGACGACCGGCGACCGATCTCGAGCAACGCCGGGCCACTCGACTCTCGGCCGCCGGTTGCGACCATCACTCTTGGGCCGTCGGGCATCGACGACAATCGCATCATCGCCGACGCAACCGCTGTGTGGGTCGGTCTGCGCAACATCAACCAGATGGTCCGGATCGACCCGGCGACCAACGAGATCGTTGCACGCGTCGACATCGGCGCCTCGCCCGGGGGGAAGCCAGCGATCGTCGACGGGTTCCTCTGGATCGACACCGCGCAGGAGGTCCTGCGCATCGATCCTGCGACCAACAAGGTCGACCGACGCTTCCCCCGCGGCGCGCTGGGGTACGTGTCGGGAGCCGAAGCGGCGTTCACCTCGACGGCTATCTACGCGTGTGGCGAGGGATCCCTCCGCGTCGTCGACCCGGACAGCGGAGCCTTGCGTCGGTCGGTGCCGGTGAAGGCGTCGTGCACCAGGGCCCACGCTCGGGGCGACGAAGTATGGCTCAGCCTTGCCGAGGGCGCCGGACTCGTACGGGTCGACCCGATCACGGGCGCCGAACTGGCTCGCCTCGACGTCCCGGGCACGGTCTTCTACGCCTTCGGCGCGGGTGACCAGCGATGGGCCACTGGATCCGACGGGAACGTGTATCGGTTCGACGGGCGGACCGGTGAGGTCACCGGACAGGTGCGTCGAGCCGGCCAGTACACGCTCCAGGGAACAGCGGGCGGTGGAGCCGCATGGCTGACCGCAGACGAGGAGCGACGAGTGATTCGCGTCGATGCCGGAACGCTCCGCCTCCTCGAGTTCGCGGCGGGTGACGGCGTCAACGCCGTCGCATACCACGGCGGCAGCCTGTGGGCCGCCAACTCCGATGCCGGGACGGTGATGCGCTTCGATGTGTCCGATCTCGAGTCGACGACGTCGGACGACGGCGCCGGCGGGTGACCGAGGTTCTCGAGATCGACGTTCACGAATCGGCCCGAGCCGGACCCTATGTCACCGATGGGATGGGCGCGTGAATGATCGGACGGGTGGGACCGACCTCCTGCTGTCGCCGCTCGACGAGCTCACGGTGCCAGACCTCCGCTCGGCGATCGCCGAGCGGGCGACGACGACCTATGCCGTCGTCCGGCCCCGGTCCGGGCGGCCGGCTCGACCGCTGATCGCCGCGGCGATAGTGGTGCTGGTGGGCGCCGCGGCGTTCGCTGCCGGACGGTCGACCGGGGGACGAGACGACGTCGTCGTCCGAGAACCCCAGCGGCGGGTCGAGAACCGATCCTGGCGCGTCGCGGGAACCGTCGAGGTCCCCTGGTTGTCGACCGCCGGCGCCGCGATCGTCGCTCCCACCGGACGATGGGCCTGGGTGTCCAGCACGGGCGCAACGACGGTGGCCTTCCTCGATGGGCAGGGCCGACCCACGGTCGCGGCCGAAATCGCCGTGCCCCCGGTGGTGGACCTGGCGGCGCTCGGCCGGACCGAGGCGGTCGTCCTCAGCGACGACGGCGTCGTTCGTCGCCTCCATGCCGATGGGCAAACCGGCGAGATCGCGCGGGTCGACGCGGCGACGGTCGCCGGCCGGCGGATCGCGAGTCGAGCCGGCATCGTGTGGGTGACAGCACCCGACGGCCGCCTGCTCCGCATCGACGCGTTCGGAACACAGACGACACTCACGCTGCCCCTGCGCGCCGAACGACTGGTGGCGACCGAGCGCGACCTCTGGGTGGTGGACGCCACCAACTCCCGCGTCACGGCGATCGACGCCGACGGGGTCCCGATCGGCGAGATCACGACGCTGGGCGCCATCGCCGAGGTGGCCCCGGCGGAGCGCGGGATCTACGCCTACGACCCGGTCGCCGCCCGCCTCATCGCGATCTCCGGCGCCGCAGCTCCGGTCGAGGTCGCCCCGATCGCCGCGTCCGACGACATCGCGTCGACCCGGGGTACGGTCTGGACGATCCGGGGGTCGGTGCTCCAGGGCTACGACTCGTCCGGCACGCTGACCGCGAACCTCGTGCCGGTCACCGCCGACGACCAGACGTCGTTTATCCGGTCGACCATCGCCGGTTCGCCCGACCGGTTGTGGGTCGCCGCCCCACGGCGCGGCCAGCTCGCCCTGATCGGGCCGGGATGACCGACCGCCGTCGCGACAGCGTCCGCCTCGTGGCTCCGGTCACGGACGCGCCGTCGGATTCGGAAGGGTCACCGCACCTTGACAACTCAGCGCGGGTCGACGCCGTCTACCGCGAGCACGGTGACAAGCTCTGGCGCTCGGTCAGCGCGTACGCCGGCGACCCGGACATCGCCTCCGACGCCGTCGCCGAAGCGTTCGCGCAGCTCCTGCGTCGCGGGGACGAGGTGCTCGACCCGGCCGCCTGGGTGTGGCGCACTGCATTCCGCATCGCAGCGGGAGACCTGAAGGTGCGGCGCGACCGCCCGCTCGTCGAACTGACCGACGTGGCGGCGCCGAGTGGCGCACCCGAAGGGACCGTCCTCGACGTGCTGCGGGCCGTGGGACAGCTCTCACCGCTCCAGCGCGCCGCGGTGCTCCTGCACGACTATGCCGGGTTCCCCTCCCGCGACGCGGCCGAGGTCGCCGGATCGAGCGAGGCGGCCATGCGTGTGCACCTCATGCGCGGCCGCCGACGACTGCGGTACCTGCTCGAGGAGCGCTGAGCCCGCGTCGTGCAGCTCCCCCACGTCGTCAGCTGGTCGGATCTTCGATCGCGAAGAACCCATGGCCTCCGGACCACGGTGTCGCGCCGAACGACTCGGGCTCTCCCGAACTCGTCTGCCCGAGGGTCGTCCACCAGCGCCGATTCCCGACCTGTCTCATGTCGCGCGAGTTGCCCACCCAGAGGGTCCCGTCCTCGCGGATGCCGTGCCAGAGCAGCGAACTCACGTCGACCTCCCTCCACCTCTCGGAGGACCACGGACTCGGCCGGCACACGGAACTCTCCCGCTCGCCTCGTCCGCCCCACCGGAACAGCTGGCCGCTGGAGTTGATCGCGTAGGTCTCGAGCCAGTTCACGGAGTAGTCGACCCAACTGGTCACGTCGGTCACCTGTGCCGGCGTCTCGCCCTGGAACCAGCAGTAACGCTTCGACACGATGCTCGTCTGTCCCCACGACCATTCCCAGAGCGTGCCGTCCAGCGCCTGCGCCGCCGCATGGCCCCAGTACGGTTCGCCGCTGCGTTCGACGCTGCGGAACCGCTGGCCGGGGATGACGTTCACCGGACTGAGCGTGTTGGGAAACTCGTCCACGTCCAGGTGGGATCCGCTACCCAGGGAGGCCCGCGTCCCGAGCGTCCGCGCGGAGGTCGGATCGTCGTGACACGGGAGCCCACAGTCCGGCACGAAGCCGCCGCTCTCACCCCACGACCAGAGGCGTCCGTCGGCCGTGACGCCCGATGCCGTGTAGAACCCGGCGCTGATGTGCTTCCACACGGCGGTGCCGACCCGGACGGGGACGGGCGAGCCGGTCGTCGTTCCGTTGCCGAACTGCCCGTAGTGGTTGTCGCCCCATGCCCACAACGAGCCGTCGCGTTTCAACGCGAGCGTGTAGTAGCCGCCAAGGGACACCTGCCACCAGTCGTTGTCCGAACCGACACGTAGCGGCTGCGGCTCGAGGGCAAGCGTGCCGTGCCCGTTCTCGCCTGCGGGTTGGTGCCCCCAGGTCCAGAGCGAGCCGTCCGAACGGAGCCCGGCCGCATGGTGGCCGCTCACGTTGACGGCCACCCAGTCGTTCGGCGAGGCCATGCGGCGAGGGTCGACGAGACCGGTGCCGATCGCTCCGAGTACGCCGGTCCCGGTCTCGCCCCAAGCCCAGAGGTTCGGCCCCACGACCACCGTGCGGCTCAGCTGGGCGCCCGACGAAGCCCAGGTCGTGTTGCCACCGAACGTCGCGGAATAGACGTGGGTGCCGACGGTCGGGTCGTCGACGTTGAACGACGCCCGTCCACCCGAGAGCGGCAACGTGCCGATCAGTACTCCGTTGTCGCGGAACGCGACCGACCCGAAGGTGGTCCCGAGTCCGGGGATGGTCGAGTCGACAGCGCCCGGAGCGACCGTCGCCGTGATCGTCAGCGGATCGTGCCGGTAGTTCGGCGGAGCGGTCGCCGTGATCGTCGTCACCGACGGGCGGATGAGGACGCGGAGCTGCGAACTCCCCTCGCCCGGTTGGTTGCGGGCATCGCCCTGGTAGACGGCACGGAACGTGCGGGGCCCCGGCGTCGACCACCGACGGGTGAAGGTGGCGCGGCCGGCGTTGAGCATGGCGGAACCGACCGACACGCCGCCGTCGAACAAGTCCACCGTCCCGGTGGGCACCGCGGACGTTGCGCCGACAACGGTGACAGCGACCGCCGTGTCGACCTCGGTGTAGACGGGGTCGCGCTCGGTGGTCACCAGGACGGTCACCGGCGGGAGCTCCGCCGACGACCCGGCAATAGTGTTCTGTGATCCGTTCGAGTCGACGACGTCCCATCGACGCGTGAGCCCGACCCGGATGGGTGAAGTGACCGGTGTCGGATCGGGCGACCCGTTTGTGAACGATCCGTCGCCCAGCTCCCCGTAGGACGACCAGCCCCAACCCCACAACGTGCCATCGGCACGGAGCGCGTGGGACGACGCGTTCCCGGTCGCCACTGAGGTCCAGTTCGACACCGAACCTACCTGCACCGGCGTCAGGCGGTCGGCCGTGGTCCCGTCCCCCAGTTCGCCCGAGCCGTTCGCACCCCACGACCACAGCGTCCCGTCGTCGCGAACGGCGAGCCCGTGGGTGGAGGCGTCGGCCGCTCGCCAGCTCGCCGTCCCGAGGCGGGTGGGTTCAGTCCGGTTAACGGTCGTTCCGTCGCCGACCTGGCCGCGGTTGTTGAGCCCCCACGTCCACAACGAACCATCGGCAAAGACCGCGACGATCGTCGACGTCCCGCTGAGGGTCGCCGTGTCCCAATCGGTCCGAGATCCCACCCGGGTGAGCACCGACCGATTCACTGTGGTGCCGTCACCCAGGGTGCCGAACTCGTTGAACCCGGTCGCCCAGAGGGTGCCGTCGTCCCGGACTGCGAAGGTGGCGCCGAAGGCGGCGTGCACAGCGACCCACTGCTGGCCGATACCGAGTTGCACCGGTGACGTCGTGAAAGCCGGTCCGCTCCCGACTTGACCGTAGTTGTTCAGCCCCCACGCCCACAGCGAGCCGTCGTCGCGGATCGCCGCGCTGTGGCCGATCCCCGCCGACACCGTCCGCCAGTCGTTCCCCGTGCCGATCCGTACCGCCGTCGCGTGCGAGTCTTGGGTCCCGTCACCGATCCCGCCGAACCCCCCGAACCCCCAGCCCCACAGGCTCGAATCGGTCCCGATCGCGCTCACGTGCCCGTCGCCGCCCACCGACACCTCGGTCCACGTTCCGGCCACGGGCGTCGGCGTCGCCTTCTGGTTCGGGTCGAGATGCGGCGTGGTCGTCCCGTCACCCACCGTCCCGAACTGGTTCTCACCCCACGCCCACAGCTTCACACCGGGTCGCAGCGCGACGGTGATCGTGGCGGAGTTGACCCGCGGCGCGTGGAGCTCGTCGCCGGAGTACGCCGCGGTGATCTCGTGCTGTCCCGGGCTCAGCCGACCGCGCCAGGTCGCCGAACCGTCGTCCACTGGGACGTCGGCGGCCAGCACAACGGCCGCCTCCGTGAAGGTCACCGTTCCCCCGGGTACCGATCCGGTCGGTGTGTCGGGCGTCATGCGCGCGGTGATCACCAGATCGCTCGCGGTCGGTACGGGATCTCGGTCGGCGGTCACCGACAAAGCGACCGAGGCGCGGAAGACCTGTACCTGTGTCGCATCCGACGATGACTCGGAGTACGCGGCGTCACCGCCGTAGGTCGCCACGATCGCCCGGTCGCCCGAGCGGGGCAGCCCCACCGAGAGCGACGCCACACCGGCAGCATCGAGCGGCGCGGAACCGAGCACGACCCCGCCATCGGTGAAGGTGACTGATCCCGTGGCCGCCGGGCCGCCGGGAAACGCTCCGCTCACCCGCGCCGTCAACTCGACGGTCTGTCTCACCACCACCATCCCGGTGGAAGCCTCCAACTGGGTGGCGCTCGGCGACGCACCGACCCCGGGGGGCGTGCTGACGGTGAACGGCGTCTCGCCGGTGACGCCCCCGGCGCTCGTCAGTACCAGCGTGCCTGAGTAGTCGGCACCCGGCTCGAGACCGTTGAGCTCGATGCGGTCGCACGGCCCGGTCACCGGCTCCCGACCGTCGAGGCGAACCGCGCAGGTTCCCGGATCGAGTCCGCGCCAGTCGACGCCGAACGCCACCGCCGCCGACGTGGGCCCGGTGGCGTCGGCCGTCACGTCGGCGGGAATCGGAACGAGCTGCTCGGGCACGGTGAACGTGACCGAGCGCTCGGCCGTGACCCCCGCAGCCGACTGCGCCAGGACCCGGCCGGCGTGCTGCGTTCCCGGCTCGAGGCCCGGCACGACGGCCGTCGCGCAGTCGAAGGAGGCCACCGGCTGGTCGTCGAGCAGCAGACCGCAACTCCCCCGCTGTCCGCCGTTCCAATCGACCGAGTACCGGATGGTCGCGGCATTGCCATCGAGAGTCACCCGGACCGACTCGATGATCGGCGTGCCCACGGGCACCTCGGGCACGCACCCGACGACCGCCATAACGAGCCCGACCGAGGCGACGAGGGGCCAGGGTCGCCCACGGCGCGGCCGGTGTCTCACTTGACGACCGAGACGAGTTTGCCGTCGTTGAGCGCCGCAGCCCACACGTTGGTGCCGTCGGTCGTCAGGCGGAGCGGGGTGGTCCCGGCCGGAATCGTGTCGAGCACCTGGCCATCCGATCGACGGATCCTGAGGAGCTCACCCGTGCCGCCGTACCTCAATTTCGCCACCGTCGCCCAGAGGTCGGTGCCCTCGGACAGGAGGCCGATGACGTCATCGCTCGGCGGCGCGACCACCACGTCGGCGGTGTTGGCCCGATCGGATTTCCGCAGGCAGGTGTACAGCCCGAAGCAGGGAGATGCGACGTAGATGACGTCGCCGCCATCGGCAAGACCAGCTGGACACTGAAACTGGGTCCGGCTCACGACGACTCCGGACGCATCGTCGATCTGGGTGAGCTCCTGCCCGGGTGTGGCTGACACCCAGATCGAACGCCCGTCGTAGAGCACGTCCTCGACACCGACGCCGACCGGTTGGGCGACCCGCGGCTCGCCGGTGGCCGGGTCGTACTCCGCCGCGACGCCCGCCTTGCTCACCACCCACAGCCGAGTGGGCGTGCGCACGACCCTCGCGTAGCAGGCGTCCGGCGAGTACCGAGCGAGTTCGACGCCGGTCTCGCGATCGAGCGCCACGATGCCGTCGCACGTCGCTACCCATACCCGATCGGCGTCGATCGCGATGCCATCGGGGCCCGAGCCGGCGGAGTAGGTACCGAGCAGGGCACCGTCGCGAGCACGGATCTTCGACACCGTCCCGTTGACCAGCGACGCCACCCAGATGTTGCTGCCGTCGAACTCCGGGTCGACGATCCCGGGGACCGGTGTCGTCGGGAAGGTTCCCGGGTTCGGGCGGATGCGGTTGGTCAGTGAGAACGTGACGAACCGGGCGCCCGTCGTGGTCTCGGCCGTAGCACGGACGCCGACGGTGCCCACCCACTCGTTGGCCACCGGGGTTGCCGTCGCTCGCCCGTTCGCGTCGGTCGTGGTGTCGAATGTCGCGGTGCCAGCGCCGGTGCCCCCGTGAAAGGAGATGCGGGCGCGGCTGGAGATCACGGGTTGGGCTGGCGGGATCGCCGTCAGCTGGAACCGCACGCTCGCCCCGGCGACGGGCGCGCCCGCGGCGTCGAGCAGCACTACCGTCGGCCGATCGGGGTACGCCTCGGCGGTGAAGCCGACGAGGTCGGTCGCTCCGACCACTTCGATCGTCGCGACCGAGGTGGTGGCCGGCGTGGGAGGGCACGCCGTGGCCACCGCAGCGACCAACCCGCCCGCGACCATGATCGCTGATCGACGCTGACGCGCCCGACTCGTTGTCCGTTCCGCCATCCCGAATCCTTCGTCCGTGGTTCGGAGTCTGCGGCGCGAAGGGCGAGGGCTCCGTGGGAGACGCCACGTTCGAACGTGGAATTCTCCACATTTGAAACCTTCGGGCTCCGCATTTTCTACGTCGACCAGCCGGGCGGAGCAGCCGGCGACTTGCAGCTGCGTCTGCACGGCCGCTGCGCAACGGATCTCCACCCGGGGCGCACCGAGGGCGCGAAGGAATCGTGCCAGCGCTGCGATCGACGCCCCGTCGATCTGCTCGAGATCCGAGAGATCTACGAGAACAGGGTCGTCGGAGGGCTCGATCATCACCACGGTCGTGGGCCTCTCCGTCGCTCGAGCCTTCTGACCACCGATCAGTTCCCTTGGGCGACGGCGACCGAGTGGTAGTAGCCGGCTCCGACGGCGATCGCGTGCCCTCCGTCCAGCGCCACCGCAGTGGGAATCGGGCGATCGTCGGCCGGCGCGCCGTCGCCGACCTGCCCGGCGCCGTCGGCGCCCCACGTGTACACGACACCGTCGGTCCCGATCGCCATGCTGTGACGTCCACCGCCGCTCACCCTGATTGCCTGGAACGCTCCAGCCACGGCCACCGGCAGTGCCTGATCTGCGGTCGGCGCCCCGTCGCCGAGCTGACCGTTCTCGTCGGAACCCCACCCATAGACCGAGCCGTCAGTCGCGATCGCGAGGCTGTGGTGGGCTCCGGCCGACACCGCGGTGAAGGTTGCCCCCGCTGGACGATGGACGGGGACGGGCATGTCCCGTGATGTCGACCCGGGGTCGTCGCCGAGCTGACCGTATGCGTCCCAACCCCAGGCGTACGT
>JAIBBP010000045.1 GCA_019694615.1 Microthrixaceae bacterium
GGGTTCGGGAACGTCCGCTGGATCGGGTCCGATGTCGCCGAGGCCCGCCGCGCGCTCGGCGCGACGGTGGCAGCCCTTCTGCCCCCTTCCGACCGTGCCGACCGGGTGCTGATCGACGGGCCGATTCTTCGCACCGATGCGGGGGCCGCAATCGTCCATCCCGCGCTCCGAGACATCACGACGTCGGTCATGCGGTCTGATCTCCGCTCGAACGGGGTGTCGTTCCTGCCCACCGCCCTGGCGGTGTTCCATTCCGCGGGGACTGCGGAGGATCGTCCGGCACTGGAGATCCCCGGCCTCGGGCAGGGGCTGGCCTCCGAGGTGATCCCGCTCAACGGCATCGTTCTGCCCGGACCCATCCCGTCGCTGGCCGATGCCGTCGTGTCGGCGGCACACGTCGTCCACCGGTGGGACGACGCCGGCCTCGCTGCAGCGCTCCATCTCGTCGAGCGGTTGCCGATCGGGGTCGTCCGAAGTGGTGCGCCCGGCTCCGAGTTGTTCGCGACGTTGTGCGACGCGTCCTGGGGCAGGTTGTGACGGACAGATTCCGAGCCGTCTGCCGTGGGCGAGGTCAGCGGAAGGCGGGCCCGAGGGCGTGGGTGATGACGGCGCGCAGGGATCCGCCCTCGCCGAGGTCGACCGTTGGCACGACGTAGGACGGGAACACCACTGCTGAGCCGACGGTGAACTCCTGGGGGATTTCGGCCCCCGGGTGGGTGAGCGTCCCGGACTCGGCACCGTCGATCGCCGTCACTAGCAGGACCGTCAGCTTCCGGTCCGAGTGATCGCGGGTGAGGCTCACGATGGACTCGCCGTGTTCGAGGGTCACCGGAGTGGGGTCGCCGGGGCCGTGCAGGGTCGTCAGCTCGAAGTGGAAGTAGCCGCTATTCGCCTGCTGGACGACGGCCGCCAAACGTGCGTCGAACTCGGCTCGATGAGGTGACCCCGGCACAGTGATGTCGGCCAACCCGGCGATCTCCTCGGGGCTGTAGAGCGCTGCGCCGGCGACGCCGACGACGTAGTTGTTCGTCAACGGGGACAGCCGCAGGATCTCCGCTCCCACAGCGATCGGCTGGTAGGCGGTTTCGGTGGCGCCGGCGCTCTCGGCGAGGTCGGTGCCGGTGTCGAATGGAAGCGGGGAGTCGAATCCGGGGGTTAGTTCGGTAGCGTCGGCCATGTCGTGTAGTTCACCGCAACGTGGGGCCGTGGATCCACCCGACGACGGTGTGGCGGATGCCGCGGAACACTGGGGTGACCTCGTGGAGGCTGACCGACGGGAAGACCACCAGCGACCCCTGGTTGCGGTAGCCCTCGGCCAGTCGATCACCGAAGAGCAAGTCGCCACCCTGGTAGGTGGCACCGTCGGTGAGTTGCAAGGAGAAGGACAGCTTGCGGGTGGAGTGCGACGGGCCGGCGTCGATGTGGGACCGGAAGTGGTCGGCGACGGCCGCCTCGTAGCGGAGCACGGTTGGGATCTCGAAGGGCACGAAACCGGTGAGGTCGTACCGCCAGGTCTCGGCGTTGGCCTCGGCGACGGCACGACCGATGGTCTGCAAGGTGGGGCCGGCGACCGAGGGTGGGAGGGGAGCCGACAGGGTGGACCGCGTGTCGGGGTCGACGCCGTCGTCATAGCCGGACCCGGTCACGCTGGCGGGACGCCAACCGCCGTTCTCAACCACGGCATCGACGATGCGGTCGCACTCCTCCGGAGAGAGCAGCGGGATCACCCTCACGGCGAGGAACGCTGGATTTGCAGGAGGTGCGAGATCGACCACTACGGGCTTCCACTGAGAACCGGTGAAACGAGGACATGTTACGTCACGCCGTGTGCGTTGGATCTACTCGATGGTCTCGTATGTGGGCTGGTACCCGAGTTGCGGCATCGATCGGGCTGGCGTTGTGTGGGACCCCGTAGCGTGAGTTGCTAGCCAGCCCACAGCGGAACAGGGGTGTTCGCGTGTCCACGGGAGCTCTGAAGGACCAAGGCACAGTACGAGTCGTCGGGCGACGTAGGCCGACGAGGCCAGGGCGCTTGTACACTCGCTCCCGCAGGGTCCGAGAGCGAACGGCGGTGCAGTGACGGACAGATCCGACGCCGAAACGGCAACGGCTGGTGTCGCGCAGGCGATGCCTTTGGTCAGGGTGGAGCCGATCACCGACCGGCACCTGATATCGCTCCCCGATCCCACGGCCGAAGGCTTGGAGGGCATCGTGGGGACGGCGAACTCTCGGCGCCATGCAGCCGCGCTCGAGCGACTCGAGACCCGTCTCCCAGTTCAGATCCTCACGCCCACCGACGCTGATGTTGAGGACCTGCCCGAGGTGTTCGACGTGAGGATTCAGATCGAAGCCGACGATCTGTGGGACGCGATGACGACCATCGCGCATCACGACGACCTTCGCCCGGGTCGGATTGCGTTCGGGCTGTCCGCTGCGGAGGAAGGCGTTGACGACCAGCTCGCATTCGCCACCACGTACGGCATCCACCGCCCGAACCTCGGTGCAGTCGCGGTGAAGGCACAACGCGGGGCGGCGGTGGTCATTCACGGCATCGAGTGGCAGGTCGGGGCGCTGTACGACCTGGTCACAGACCTCGAAACTGCCGGTGGGCGACCGTGTTCGGCGAGCGTGATTGTCCTCACCGGTCCGGCGGTCCACGAGGAGGCACCGGAGCGGGTCGTTGACATACTGCTCGCGCCCGTGGGTGGAGCCGTGCTTGTCGACGGACAGGTCGATGTCGCACCCGGCCGGGCGGCCGTGGCCAGAGCCGGCGATGCGGTCTCGTTCAGCGCAGCGGGGGAGGGGTGCGTCCTGTTGGTGCGGGTGGAGCTTCCGGTGGCCGACCCGTGGGTTGATCTGATCGCCGCGCAGGCAACCGCCCGGTTTCACCCGCTGCTGCGGGCCGATCTGCCGACCAGCTTCGAGCGTCCGATCGAGTCCTACGACGGGACCCTCTACGACGACTTCTCCAAGTTCGCTGCCGAGGTCGACAACGCCCTGGGACCCAAGGCGATGGACCACGCTGCAGCGTTCGCTCGCGCGACCCTTCCACCGCGGGCCAGCCGCGACGTGGGCCTGCTGACATCGCTGGCGTTCCGTGCCGACCCGTCCGGTGAGGTCCGTCGTGCTCATACCGGGATTGTCCACTACCATCGAGCGCGGAGGTCCCGATGAGACGTTCCCTGCTGGCGCTCGGCGCCCTCGCGCTCCTCAGCTCGTCGGCCGCG
>JAIBBP010000133.1 GCA_019694615.1 Microthrixaceae bacterium
GCTCGTATCCACTGCTCACCCCCGCATCCCGCCTTCGAGGGACGGTGCCAGAGCGTTAAGTGCATTTCAATATCTTTCGAGCGCATTGGTGGCTGTGTTGGGGCGATGCGAGGCGGTCATACCTGACCCCATCGTTCTGCCGCAGGAAGCGCTCTCGCCGCTTCGCAGCGTTCAGGAGGCTGTCCACCCTGACCGCTCACGGTCCCTTCGTCATCAACAACGAAGGGGCGACGACATGCACGAAGGACTCGGCGTACTCCGCCAGCTCGATCTGGAATGGGAACGAATCGGGAAGGGCCCTAGGGGTCGCGCGGCGCTCCGCAGGTGGGCATCCGACGACTCGTGCCTCGTCGGTCTGCGCTCGCTCGACGAGTTGGTCGAGCGGGTAAACGAGCGGGGAAACCCGGCCCGGTCAGATGCGATCCTTCTCGCTCTCGTGCGCCGAGCCGCGACGGACGATCTGGCGGCACGAACGGTGCTCCAGGCGATGATGCCCGCAGCGAAAAACCTGACGTCGAAGTTCTCCGCGTGCGGAGCGTGGAGCGCTGAGGAGACCGCCGCCGAGGTGGTCGCAGCGATGTGGGAGCGCATCCGCTCGTACCCGGTCGATCGCCGGCCGGCGAAGATCGCCGCCAACCTCATGCTCGACACCCGGCAGCGCGTCTGGCGGAAAGGCTACAAGCAGGTGCACGGGCGGCTGCCGCGGGCGAAGGCGGCGTGAGAAGCCGACGAGGACGGATGAACACAGAAACACAGAAAGACGCTGCTCTGTGTACCCGCTCGCGTAGCGTGCGGACATGCCCGGACGGCGACCGCAGCCCGAGACAGCGACCCGCGAAGTTGGGAAGAGGTTGACGCTGGACCTCTCGCGGGAGGAGCACCGTGCGCTGAAACTGATCTCAGTGGAGCGGGACGTGCCGATGGCGGAGCTGCTGCGAGGCGCGATCGCGGAGCTCCAGCGTGACGACGATCTGCTGGACCGCGTGTCTCGGCATGCGAGCTGACCGCCAGTGAGGGGGATCGAGGACCGCGAAGATCCGGGCCTGGCCGGGGTCGTTGCGTGGTTCGAGAGCCAGCCGGAGATGGTTGCCCGATTCGGGTCTGCGATTCGCCAAAGCTTCGACGAGGTGTTCGACGGTCAGCGAACCGGTCGATATCGCTTGGATCAGCTGTCGAAGGTTGAAAAGTCTTACATCGGTACGAAGATCGAGATCGTCGTGCAGGCCGAATTCGGTCTCGAGCGCGGACGCCGGATGGACTACCTGATCGTGGGCGAGGAGGTTGACGCCAAGTGGTCCATGCGCTCCGGCGGTTGGATGATCCCGACCGAGGCGATCGGCGAGCTGTGTCTGTGCCTCACGGCGGACGACGACCGAAGCGTGTTCTCCGTCGGGCTGATCCGAGCCGACGCCGGCGTCCTGACGGAGTCGAGGAACAAGGACTCCAAGGGCCGCCTGGCACCTGAATCGCTCACTCTGATGACGTGGCTGGCCAGGGACGCCGAGCTTCCCGAAAACCTGTTGTTGCACCTGCAGGATGCGACTCGCGACGCAGTGTTAGACGCGAGACTGAGTGGGCAACGCCGGATCAACGAGCTGTTCCGCCGGGTTCAGGAGCGCATCATCCGCCGCGAGGTTGTACTGACAGTCGCCAAGCAGGACGACGGGCCGAAGCGGGTGCGCGACGCACGCAAGCACCTCGCACAGTTCGACATTGTGATCCTTGGCCATCAAGACGAGCATCCCGAGGTGGCCCGCGCGTTTGGCCTTCCTGTCCCTCGCAAAGGGGAGTGGATCAGCGTGTCCGTGGCCGACGCGGCCGAGGGCGAACCGGGCGCCGCATTCGTCGGCGGCCGTTGGAAGCGCCCGATGTTCTCACCGGAGGGCCCGTCGTGAACTCCAAGCGCTGGCAGCGCAAGCCGCCCTCCTCAACGCCGCGAGAGGACCGCATCGCGGATGCGGTCGGCAACTTCCTCGGGGTCCTCGTGCTCCCAGAAACGCAGGACCAGCCAACCGGCCGCCTCCAGCGCTTCGGTGGTCTCCCGGTCGCGAGCAATCGTGCGCTCGAGTTTCGCGGACCAGAACCCTCCGTTCGCTCGCGGCCGTGTTCGGTGGATCGGGCAGGAATGCCAGAAGCAGCCGTCGACGAACACGGCGACCTTGGCCCGTCGGAAGACCAGATCGGCAGTGCGGCGGAGCGACGGCTCCGGGCGGGTGTCTACCCGAAAACGCATTCCGCGTCGGTGTACCGCAGAGCGAACGGCGGTCTCCGGGCCCGTGTCACGGCCGCGGTTGGCGCTCATCGACCGGCGGGTCGCCTCCGACGATGCCCACGACGGCTTGGTAGTGGCCTCCTCGTCGGTCACATCGCGACCGTAGGCGACGACCCCGCAGCGTGTCCGCGAGACTGTCACTCCCGAGTGACATCATGGTCGAACACGCGTTCCCATAGGGACCGCCGCTTGCAGACTCGTCTGCCCCACCCAGCAGGAGCCTGAAAATGCCCGATCGCAAGCCCATCACCACACGGTCCCGAAGGAGCACCCGGCAGCGCTCGTCGGGTCCTACCGTCGTTGACCTGTTCGCCGGATGCGGCGGTATGACCGCGGGGTTCGTTGCTGAAGGCTTCGACCCGCGGCTCGCCGTCGAATGGGAGCTCCCCGCCGCAGCGACCTACGCGGCGAACTACGGCGAAGACCACACCCGGTGCATTGACATCGCCGACCTCCGTGACGACGAGGTGCCCAAGGTCGACGTCGTCATTGGCGGGCCGCCATGCCAGGGGTTCTCCAACCTCGGCACAAAGGACCCTGACGACCCGCGCAATAAGCTCTGGAAGGAGTACTTGCGCGTGGTGCTTGCGGCGAACCCCAAGGTGTTCGTGATCGAGAACGTCGACCGGTTCGCCAAGAGCGCCGAGTTCGCGCTGCTCATGACCGAGCTGAACGGCGGATCGCTCAAGCGTTGGAAGCACAAGGAAGCCGCTGTGCTCAACGCCGCTGACTACGGCGTACCCCAACGCCGGCAGCGCACGATCCTTGTCGCATCGAGGGTCGGGCCAATCACGCTCCCCGCTGCGACGCACTCCAAGACTGGTGGCGACGGCAAGGCTCCATGGACGACCGTGCGCGACGCCATCGGGCACATCCCGGCCAAGCCGTTCGGCATCGACCTGCCCGACTCGTGGGACACCTTCTTCGGCGAACAGCTCCCGGGCGTGTTCAAGT
>JAIBBP010000055.1 GCA_019694615.1 Microthrixaceae bacterium
CAGCCCGACCATGCTGGACAGGTTGACGATGTGTGCCTCGTCCTGCTTCCGCAGCATCGGCAGGAACGCACGGCATCCGTGCACCACACCCCACACGTTGATGTCGACGATCCAGTGGAGGTCATCGAGCGACTCCTCCTCGAACGCGCCTGCGGAGGTGACCCCGGCGTTGTTCACCAGGATGTGGCACGCGCCGTGCTCGGCGGCGACGGCGTCGGCGAGCGCCGACATCGCTTCGGCGTCGCGAACGTCGACCGTGTGCGTGCTCACCGCGGTGCCCCGCTGGCGCAGGTCGGCGGCAGCGCGGTCGAGTCCCGCTTGTGAGACATCGACGAGCGCGAGCCTGCACCCCTTGTCTGCGAGCGCTTCAGCCGTGGCCCGGCCGATTCCACTGCCACCGCCGGTAACCACCGCCGTACGGCCGTCGAGGCGTTTCATCGTGCGGTACCTCCAGTCGTGGCGCCGGCTGTCCCGAGTGTCGGTGCATCTGGATCGACGAGTACACATCGGGTGCCGGTGTAGATGGTGGGCATGCACTTGTTGCAGTGGATGCAGAGGCTCTGACGCTGGTGGCCATCTCGCATGAGGTTCGGAAGGTCGGGTTGACGGAGTAGGGCTCTGGCCATGGCGACGAACTCGAACCCTTCGTCGAGAGCACCTTCGATGGTCGACAGCTCGTTGATGCCGCCGAGCAGGATCAACGGCATGGAGAGCGCTTCGCGGAACTGACGTGCGAACGGCAGGAAGAACGCTTCCTCAAAGGGGAGGAACGGGAAGATCTTGCGTCCGACCAGCTTGAGGCCGAGCCCGACCGGTCCCGGCTGCGTCGCGGCCATCTCCGCCAACGGGACGTCGCCTCGGAAGAAGTACATGCCGTTGAGCAGGGAACTGCCACCGGTGAGCTGGAGGGCGTCGAGTTGTCCGTCGGCTTCGAGCATTCTGGCGAACGGAAGGCTCTCGTCGAGCCAGAGGCCCTGCGGCACGCCGTCGGCCATGTTGAGCTTGGCGGTGACGGCGACATTGGGACCGGCGGCCGTGCGAACAGCGTCGATGGCACGGCGGGGAAGGCGGAGCCGGTTCTCGAGACTGCCGCCGTACTGATCGGTCCGGTGATTGAGGTTGGGGCTGAGGAACGAGCTCAGGAAGTAGTTGTGTCCGAGGTGGATCTCGATCGCGTCGAACCCGGACTCGACGGCGACCCGCGCCGCGTTGCCGAACCCGTCGACGACCCCGTCGATCTCGGCGGGGGTCGCTGCTTTGACGAGCCCCATCGCCGGGGCGCTCAGCCGTGTCGAGGGAGCGATCGTCTTGGTGCGGTTCGAGCGCATGTTCGCGACGAGGCCGGCATGGCCGATCTGCGCGCAGGCGAGTGCCCCCTCGGCGTGGACGGCATCGGTCAGGCGGCGCAGCCCGGGAACCGTGTCGTCTTCCATCACGAGTGTGTGACGTTGCACCCGACCGCCCGGGCTGATTGCGCAGTAGGCGACCGTGGTCATCGCCGCGCCGCCGGCGGCGACGCGTCGGTGGAACTCGACGAGTTCGTCGGTGACAGCGCCGTTGCGCATCACCCCTTCGAACGTCGCGGCCTTGATGATGCGGTTCCGCAGCGTGAGCGGCCCCAGTGTCGCCGGTGCGAACGGGTCGGCGACGGCGGTTCCGGCAGTCCTGATGGTCGTGCTCGTCATTAGTCTCCCTCCTGCGCGTCACCCTACGCGTCGTCGGTCGAAGACGTGGCGAGTCGGGAGCGACGGATCGAGCACCGGGTCCGGCGCAACTGTTCGCTGCCATGACAGGACGGCACATGTGATGATGGGACGATGCCGGTACTTGTCGACCGAAGTCCCCGTGGAGTGCCGCTCGTCGGGATCGGACGACCCGTGTCTGCGGAGGACGTGCGATCACTCGACGATTAGTGATGGCCGCTGTCGAAGCCTGATCGCGACTGCTGCCGCGCTTTCGCCGTCGCGCTGGCGGTCGGACCGTCTACGTTCCGTGGCGGGTGCGACCGGCAACCCGGACAAGGAGAGTTGACATGCCAACCACCACTCGTGCCGCAGTCCTCTGGGGTATCGGCCAGGACTGGCAGATCGAGGAGATCGAGCTCGACGATCCCGGCCCCGGCGACGTGCTGGTACGGATGCAGGTGGCGGGAATGTGTCACTCCGACGAACACTCCGTCACCGGTGACCTCCCGCTCCCGCTGCCGACCATCGGCGGGCACGAAGGGGCCGGGATCGTCGAAGCCGTCGGCCCCGGAGTCAGTAGCGTCGCACCGGGCGACCACGTAGCGGTCTCCTTCGTCCCGAGCTGTGGGCGATGCCCGTCGTGCGCTGCCGGGCGACAGTTCCTGTGTGACGACGGCGCCAAGCTGTTCGACATCGGCATGATCAGCGACGGCCGCATCGCCCACCGGTGCAAGGGCGAGCCGATCGGCCGGTTCGCCCAGGTGGGAACGTTCTCCGAGCGGGTCCTGGCGAGCGAGCACTCGGTGGTGAAGGTGGAACCCGACCTTCCCCTCGACGCCGTGGCGCTTGTCTCCTGTGGCGTCGGCACGGGTTTCGGTGCCGTGACCGAGCGTGCCGGCACTCGGCCCGGCGACATCGTGGCCGTGATCGGGGTCGGCGGAATCGGCATCAACGCGGTTCAGGGCGCCAAGATCGCCGGAGCGAAAATGGTCATCGCGATCGACCCCGTCGAGTTCAAGCGCGACGAGGCCAAGAAGCTCGGCGCGACCCACGCGTTTGCGTCCATCGACGACGCCCTCGCTGCGGTGCCGGAGCTGACGTGGGGCCAGTTGTGCGACCGCGTCCTCCTCTGCGCCGGCATCGTGCAGGGAGACATGATCGAACCTGCCATCAACCTGGTCGCCAAGGGCGGAACCCTCGTCGTCGTCGGTCTCGCCCCGATGATGGCGAGCGAGGTGCAACTCAACCTGTTCATGCTGGCAATGATGAACAAGGAGGTCAAAGGCACGATCTTCGGATCGACGAACCCGCGCGCCGCGATTCCGAACCTCCTGTCGATGTACCGCAACGGCGTGCTGCACATCGACGAGCTGATCACCAAGCGCTACCGGCTTGAGCAGGTCAACGAGGGTTACCGGGACCTCGACGAGGGCCGGAACATCCGGGGCGTGATCGACTTCCGGTAGCCGACGCTTCGGGTCGGGGAGTCCTGCGCCCGGAACATCGCGCAGGTTGTGTGACGAACGTGCAC
>JAIBBP010000165.1 GCA_019694615.1 Microthrixaceae bacterium
AGGGTGTGACTGCTGTGGCTTCTGGTGTGCGTAGCGCGCCCAGAAGCGTGGGGAGCCGGTTCGCGAGTTCTTCCACCGGGCGTGATGCCGCCGCGATTCCCGATGCCACCAGCGTTGTCGTGCGCCATGCGAAGCGACCGTTGTCGATCACTTGTGCGTCGGGGGTGGTGGTCATGTGGTGAACTGTAGGCGAACGTGTGTTCGATTCGCAAGCTGGTTTGAGATGATTCGAAAGAATCTTGAGCACGCCGCCCTGGCGTGGGTGTGGCCTCACATGGACGGCACGCCACGAGAGTGGATCGAACCAATCGAGCGGGCGTGCGCCAAAGACGATGACCGGGGTCCAGTCCGGCGGCCGACCTTCCCGGCACCTACGATCGCCGGTATGGCCTCCTCGCCTGCCTCGACCGTAACTCGGTACCTCGCCGGCCTGCCCGACGATCGACGCGATCTCGTCGCCGGCGTTCGCGACGTCGTCAACGCGAACCTTCCAGCGGGGTACCAGGAGACGATGCAGTACGGGATGATCGGCTGGTCGGTTCCCCACGAGCTGTACCCGGCGGGCTATCACTCCGACCCGAGCCAACCCTTGCCGCTTGCGGCGCTCGCATCTCAGAAGCAGTACGTGTCGCTGTACTTGATGGGCACCTACTGCGGTTGCGCGGTCGAGGAGAGCGGCGAGTCGGCGGAGTCGACATGGTTTCGGGAGGCATGGCTCGCCACGGGCCGGAAGCTCAACATGGGAAAGTCGTGCGTGCGGTTCAAGAAGCTCGACGATGTCGCCCTCGACGTGGTTGCCGAGGCTTTCCGCCGGCTTCCCGTCGACGAGTACATCGCCCGCTACGAAGCGGTCCGGCCAGCGGCGAATGGCGGCCGCAAGCGCTAGGCGCAGTCGTTCGGCGCCACAGCCGGTGTGGTCGACCCCCGACCCGAGTAGGTTGCGCGCATGTCGAAGCGTGTCGTCATTTGGGGTACGGGAGTCGTCGGATCCATGGTGATCGCCGAAGTCGCCCGGCACCCGGAGTTCGAGCTCGTCGGCGTCGGGGTCAGCAACCCCGACAAGGTCGGACGAGACGCCGGGGAGGTCTGCGGTGTCGACCCGATCGGAGTTGTGTGCACCGACGACGTCGACGCGTTGATCGCACTTCGCCCCGACGCGCTCGTTCACTACGGGCCCACCGCGGCGCACGCGGCCTCGAACATCGACCTCATCACGAGGTTCCTGCGAGCGGGAATCGATGTGTGCTCGACGGCGATGACGCCGTGGGTGTGGCCTCACATGGACGGCACGCCACGCGAGTGGATCGAACCGATCGAGCGGGCCTGCGCCGAAGGCGACTCGTCGTGCTTCACGACGGGCATCGATCCCGGTTTTGCGAACGACCTGTTTCCCCTGACGCTCATGGGGCTGTGCGGAGAGGTGCGCAGCGTTCGCGCCAGCGAACTACTCGACTACACCGCGTATGAGGGCGACTACGAGGAGGAGATGGGAATCGGAAGACCGCCGGAGTTTCGGGCGCTTCTGGAGATTCCCGAGATTCTCATCATGGCGTGGGGGGCAACCGTGCCGATGATCGCATACGGGGCGGGAATCGAGCTCGACGACATCACGACCACCTGGGAGAAGTGGGTCACGCCCGAGCCCCGCGAAACAGCCAAAGGGGTCATCGAATCCGGGCAGGTGGCAGCGATCCGCTTCACGATCAACGGCATTCACCAAGGCCGGGAAGTGGTCACCTTGGAGCACGTGAATCGCATCGGACACGACGCTGCGCCTCACTGGCCGAGCGGGTCGCAACCGGACGTCTACCGAGTCGACATCGACGGCACGCCATCGATTGCCCAGGAGACGACGTTCCGCTTCACCGACGGGTCGGGGCGAGCCCCAGCGGTCGCGGGATGCCTCGCCACCGGGCTGAGAGCGTTGAACGCTGTCCCGGCGGTCAACGCTCTGCCGTCGGGCTGGGTCACGGCCCTCGACCTCCCGCTCATTTGTGGGGTAGGCACGATCCGCTAGCGCGCCGGGTCCTTCGAAGGGTCCAGCGAGCTGAGCAGCCGGCGATCAGTCGAGCGATGTGCCGTCGTATCGGGCAGTCAGTGCTTCGAGGTAGTGGCCCGCGGGATCGAGGAAGTACACCCCACGTCCGCCATGAGTGTGGTTGACCTCGCCCGGGTGTTGCCGTTGTGGATCAGCCCAGAAGTCCCGCTCCCACTCGGCCAACAGCCCGACGACGCGGTCGAAGGTGTGATCATTCACCAGGAACGCGAAATGCTGACCGGGAAAGTCCACTCCCGGTTCTGCGAAGTCGAAGATGCGACCGTCGGTTAGGCGGACCTGTTGGAAGAATCCAGCTTTCACCGGCGCCGGAAGCCCGAAGATCTCCGCGAAGAACTTCGCGGAAGCGGTGGCGTCGGTCGCCGGAATGATCGTGTGGTCGAAGCGTACGTCGATCGACGATGAGTCGGCTCCGAGCTTCACCCGCACGAGCCTAACAGGGGCGTGCGTCGCCGACCCTGGCGAGTCCACCGGGAATCACAGTCATCGACCCGCGAGGACAGCCCACCTGGACTGCGATACCGGCACCACGAGCGCGACGGCCGGGCGATCCTGCTTTCGCACGCGAACGAGCCGACGACCGGGCGTTCTGGTTCCTCGGCCCCGGGACCTACGGGACCCATACGGGCAAGAAGCCGATGGCCATCACCTGGGAGCTCGAGATCCCGCTCCCCGGCGACCTCTACGCCGCATTCGCGGAGGCCGTGGCGTAGCGCGTCGACTGCGGCGCGACACTGGGTTCGGGTCCGAGGGCGGGCTGACTACCTGCAGAAGCGGACGGTCAACGTGCCAGCCCCTTCTTCGAACGCCTCGAACCGGTCGCCGGCACGACACGACGCGTCCCACTCGGCGGCGAGTCCGACGGCCTCGGCGCGGTTCGCCGCGACCGTTGCGGCCAGCACGTTGCGGACCACGTCACGGCGAAGCTGATCACCGCTTTCACTACGAACGGCAAGACTCACCGACACCTCGGTCACCCGGCCACGCTGGTCTATCCGCCACAGCAAGTTTGAGTTGGTGCCGATACGAGCACTGTTGGCGTCGAGGGCCTCTGCTGCGACCGGCATTTCCCACGCCGCGGTGAGATCCTCGCAAGGATCAGCGGAGCCGGACTCCTCGTCGCCTCGGGTCGCGGCGACCGCGGCGTTCCACCGGTCGACCATCTCGGGGATGGTGAAGGCGGCATCGGTGCGACCGTCGAGGGAAATCGACGGGCACGGAGCGGGAGCGATGACGATGTCGAGTTCGCCGGACGACTCGACGCGTTGGTCGTTGTCCATCACGACGGCACCGTCGGTCGCCCCCGCCGCGTCACCCGCGGTGACCTCGCACGACACGTCGCTCAACGTGTCTCCCGCTGGAAACAGCACGGGTGTTTCTAAACACGTCGTCTCGCCGATGACGACGTTTCCCTTCGCGATCTCGTGCGAACCGGCATGCGCCTGATTCTCGGCACCCTCGACGGCATCGAGGTCGTCGGCGAGGCGCGGGACGGGCAGGAGGCGGTGAGACTGGCCCGCGAACTCCGCCCCGACGTGTGTCTGATGGACATCCGAATGCCCGTCCTCGACGGTGTCGAAGCAACCCGCCTCCTGGCCGGGCCAAGCGTCGCGAACCCAATTGCGGTTGTCGTCATCACCACCTTCGACCTCGACGAGTATGTGCACGGAGCGCTGTTGGCCGGCGCCACCGGCTTCCTGCTGAAGGACGCCGGTCCAGAACTACTCGGTGAGGCCATCCGGGCCGCGGCCCGGGGAGACGCTCTCATCTCGCCCAGCATCACCCGGCGGCTGCTGTCGACGTTCGCGGTCCCGGGTCGGGCGGCTACTCCCCCGCAGCCGATCGACCCGCTCACCGAACGCGAGGAGGAGGTATTGCTCGCTGTCGCTCGGGGTCGCACAAACGCGGAGATCGCCGGCGAGTTGTACATCAGTCTCAGCACGGTGAAGACCCACATCGGGAGCCTCATGGCCAAGCTCGGCGCCCGCAACCGGGTCGAGGTCGCGATGTGGGGGTACGAAACCGGCCGCGTCCGGGAGTAACGGCGGCGCGGCTCCCGCTCGCATCATCCTTTCGGATGGGCGGAATTGACCACCCGACCGATGCTTTCAGGCTGTGATCACGTCAGGGTTGAACCCATGATCACTGTTGACTCACTGACCCGGAGGTACGGCGGCTTCACCGCTGTCGACAACGTCTCCTTCACTGCCCGGCCCGGTCGCGTAACCGGTTTCCTCGGTCCGAACGGAGCCGGCAAGTCCACGACCATGCGGATCATCGTGGGTCTGACCGCCCCGACGTCCGGCTCGGCGGCCATCGACGGCGTGCGGTTCGCCGATCTGCCCAACCCCGGCCTCGAAGTCGGAGTTCTTCTCGACGCTTCGGCACAACACGCCGGTCGCACCGGACGCGAGATCCTCACGGTCGCATCCGACACCATGGGTCTTCCCCGCTCCCGCGTCGACGAGATGATCGACCTGGTGAGCCTGACCCCGACGGAAGCCAAGCGGCGCGTGCGCAACTACTCGCTCGGCATGCGTCAACGCCTCGGGATCGCCACCGCGCTGCTCGGCGACCCGAGGGTTCTCATCCTCGACGAGCCCGCCAACGGACTCGACCCCGCGGGAATCCGGTGGATGCGCGACCTGCTCACGGAGTTCGCCCGCCAGGGCGGCACGGTGCTGCTGTCATCGCACCTGCTGCACGAGATCGAGGTCATCGCCGACGACCTCGTCGTGATCGGCAACGGAAGGATCGTCGCGTCGGGCACCAAGGAGGAACTCCTCGCTGCGACCGGGACGCTGGCCCGCTCGACGTCGCCGCGTGATCTTGCCGCCGCCCTCGACCGGGCCGGGATTCCGGGCACCCTCGCCGGAGACGGCTCGGTCCGCACCGATGCCGATCCCGCCCGGGTCGGAGCCGTTGCCCTGGCCGCCGGCATTCCACTCACCGAGCTCCGGTCCGCCGAAGGCGCCGGTCTCGAAGACATGTTCCTGTCGCTCACTGCCGACACCCAACGAGAAGGAGTCGCGGCATGACCGCTCGGCTGGTCAAGGTCGAGCTTCGCAAGATGTTCGACACCCGTTCGGGGTGCTGGATGCTCGTCAGCATCGGAGTCCTGTCGTTCGCCGCGGCAGCGTCGGTCCTCATCGTCGCGCCCGACCGCGACGTCACCTACGAGACCTTCACGAGGGCGATCGGTTTCCCGATGTCGGTGATCCTGCCGATCATCGCGATCCTGTCGGTCACGAGCGAGTGGAGCCAACGCAGCGGGCTCACGACGTTCGCGCTGGTGCCAAGCCGCGGACGTGTGATCGGAGCCAAGGCGATCGCTACGGTTGTCGTCGGCCTCGGCTCGGCCGCGGTCGCGTTCTCTGTGGGCGCGGTCGGCAACGTGGTCGGCTCCGCACTCGCCGGCGTGGACACCGTCTGGAACGTGCCGCTGCCCGCCGTGCCGCAGATCGTGCTCGGCAACCTTGCGGGCATGGCCGTCGGCTTCACGCTCGGAGTGCTGATGAGGTCCTCGTCGGCGGCGATCGTGGGCTACTTCGTGGTCTCGCTGGTGTTTCCCGGCGTCCTGGAGCTGCTCGCGATGTTGCGGAAGTGGTTCGAGGACCTTCAGCCGTGGGTCGACTGGAACTACACGCAGGTGGATCTCTTCGAGGGCGTCACGAACACCGGCGAGGAGTGGGCCAAGCTCGCATCGACCACGATGATCTGGATCGTCATCCCCCTTGCGATCGCCTTGTTCACCCTGCGGCGCACCGAGGTGAAGTAACCGGTCGACCTGAAGGTCCTTCCACCGCCTCAGCCGGTTGATCGGACGCGCAGCCGCTCAGTGGTCTGGCCGGTGACCGCAGCGATCAACTCGAAGTCCTTGTCGACGTGCAAGACCGTGAGTCCGGCCAGTTCGGCGGTCGCCGCGATCAGCAGATCTGGGATCGACGGCGCGCGATGCTCCCCTCGATCCGCGAGAAGGAGCTGCACGTCGATGGCGCGGTCCTCGATCGCCGGCGTCAGGTACTCCGTCGGCATCCAAGCCAACGGCGCACCAGCGATCGCCGCACGCAAGTCGTCAGGCGATCGGGCCGAGTAGCCGACTTCAAGCCGCGTCAGCGTCGAGATTCTCACGACGCCTCGCTCGACTCGCGACACCCACTCGTCAGCGTCGGCACTGGCCGACAACCGCACGAGCGCAGACTTGTCGATGAGCCAGCCCGTCACCGCCAGGCCTGCGTCATGACCTCGTCGTCGCTCAGGTCTTCGAAGCGCTCGGCGAACTCGGTGAGCGCACCCAGCGACACCGGGCCTTCCGCGCGCTGCTCACGGCCCAGAACGCGGCGGAGATACTCGCTCCGCGAGAGCCCGAGGCGTCGAGCTCGAGCGTCGAGCGCAGCAACGACGGCCTCAGGAATGTCTCGAATCAACATGTCGGACATGACGCACCTCCGCTATCTGACGATATCACGACGAGGACACCACCCAGTAGAGTCGTGCGGGCCCGAGGCACTCCGCACGAGCCAACCGGGGAAGGACGTCAGTTGAAGCGAAACGCCAAGTCGGCACGGAAGCGCGCACTCGCTGCCTTGGTGGTCCTCGCGGTCGCCGTGTCGGGCTGTTCAGGCACCGGGTCCACCGCCGACCGCGACGCCACCGCTGATTCGGGCACCACAGCTGCGTCGTCCTCGGCCGTAGCACCGGACCTGCAGGTGCCCTACGGCGTCGGCCGGGTGCACCGCACGTTCGTCGACCGGTCTCGCCCGACGCCCGCCAGCGCTGGCCACCCGAAAGACCCCGATCGCACCATCGAGACCACTGTCCTCTACCCCGCGACGGGCGAGCCCGGCGACTCCGTCGTCGACGACGCATCCCCCGCCCGCCAGGGCCGACCCTTCCCCTTCGTTGTCCTCGCGCACGGACTTGGCGGTTCCGAGGAGCACCTGACCCCGTTGGCCGTGTCGTGGGCCGCTGCCGGCTACGTCGTCGCCCTACCGCGCTTCCCTCTCACCTACGCCACCACGCCGGGCGGTGTCGACGGCGCCGACGTCCAGAACCAGCCCGGCGACGTGAGCTTCGTCATCGACGAGGTGCTGGCCGAGAGCAACGGCACCGGCACGACGTTGGCGGGACTGGTGGACCCGGAGGCGATCGGCCTGGCCGGTCATTCCAACGGCGCCATCACGACGCTCGGCGCCGTGGCCAACACCTGTTGCCGTGAGGAGCGAATCCGCGCCGCGATCGTGCTCGCCGGCACGCCGTCTCCGTACGCCGACGGTACGTACGACTTCGGGTCCATCCCGCCGATCCTCTTCGTGCACGGGGTGAACGACCGGGCCGTGTCCTACGACCAGACAGTCCAGACGTACAACCGGGCGGCCACGCCCAAGGCGTTGCTGACCCTCGAACGGGCCGACCACGGCGAGTGGTTCCTACCCGAGAACGAGGCCTTCGAGATCACGGTCCGGGCAACCACCGACTTCCTCGACGGATACCTGCGGGGCGACCGGTCGGCGATCGGCCGTCTCGGGTCGGACGGGGCGCCTCCGGTCGCGACCATGCACTTCTCACCGGATGACGCGTCGGAGACAACCGTGGCGACGGCACCGGTTCCCGAGACGAACCGGCACGCCTCGGTCTCGGCCGACACGGGCCTCCGCGACGGCCAGGTCGTCACCGTGACGTGGAGCGGTTTCCTCCCAAACAAGACCGTCAACGTGCTCCAGTGCGTCGGAGACGGGCGGGGCGGCACGGCGTCATGTGGCCTCGCCGAGGGACACGTCCTCGTCCCGGACCCCACCGGGTCGGGCTCGGTCGACCTCACCGTGCACACGGGAGCGTTCGCCAACGGCACCTGCGACGCTCAGCACCCGTGCACGATCCTCGTGAACGACTCGGGCCTGCTCGACGAGGACGCCTTCGTGTACTTCCCCGTCACGTTCTCTCCCTGATCGTCTCGCGCCGTCGAGATGCGAGTGTGGCTCCGAGGGGTCCCCCGTGCTCATGGTCCCGCCGTATCGGAACCGTGTGCGATTTGTGCCCTCTCAGGGCCGTTTCTGCACACGGTTCACGCGCGTTGTCCAGCTAGATGCGTCGCAGGGTGGCCATGGGCGGAGCGAAGATCACCGCCGGGCTGACGATGAGCGATCCTGTCGTAGCGTCGATCCAGATCTCCGAGATGGGCTTTCCGCCGAGCGTGGTCCGGATCAGCTCGGCCAGCTCCGGGGTCGGGTCCGCTCCCCTCAGGTCCAACGCCCCCTCGAGCCGACGGGGCGTGGTGTCGAGTCCGACACCGCGCGGCTCGAGTCGGAGGCCGTCTGTCGTGTACATCCTGACCGTGTAGGTCCGACCGCTCGGCCCGATGAGTGTCATGTCGTGCTTGGTCTGCGCCCAGTCGAAGTTGTCGACCCGTGCGGTCCACCCGGCTCCGAGCGAGCCCTCGTAGCTCACGTTGCTCAACGGCGCGAGATCCACTGACGACTGGTCGGTCAGCGGATCCGCGTCGCGGAGGACCGGCATGGCCAGCGGAAGACCCGTAGGAGTGAAGTCCCACTGCTCCGCGACGAGGTCCTTGTGCCAGTACCCAGTCTGTCCGTCCCTTCGACCCTCGACGCGCAGCTCCCGGTTCTCCATCGTCGGCCCGGTCTGGCTGATCGAGATGCGCGCCGTGACCTCACCGGGGATCTTCGGTTGGTGTCGCCAGTCCTCCGCCGGCAACGAGATCGCGGCGTAGGCGGGGTTCGTCCGCTCCTCCCATTGGTTCGGTGCCGAAGGCAGGTCGCCCTGCTCCTGCCACGTGTAGCGGCCCGGGATGTGGTTCGCCCCCGCCAGATCCAGGTCGTACTTGCGGGTGAACATGTCGCCGTAGCGGTTCATCACGAAGGTGACCGACCCCGAACCCGAGATCGACTCGGAGATGAACCTGCCGCCGAGGGGGCCGCCGATCTCGTAGCTGTAGTCGGGAGGCAGCCACGGGTCCTGGAAGACGATGCGGGACCCGCCGCCGGTGAGGCTGACCAGCTGGACCAGGCCGGCCTCGGTCGGGTGCTTGTAGCCCTTGGAGTCGACGAAGCTCGCCGACATCCGGTGACTGATCGCCCACCGCCCGAGGGCCCGCGCCTCGGCCGGCACCCTCATGCCCGGCCACAGCCAGATCGGCGCGCCGTACGAGCGGGTCCAGTTCCACAGCAGGGGGCCCGACAGCAGGTTGTCGAGGGAGTAGATCCAGCCGTCTGAGTCGAGTGCCACGGCCATGTTGGAGTCGACCGAGATGGAGACGATGTGGCCGTCCAGGCAGCCCGGCGTCGGCACCTTGCGCCACTGGGCCCCTGAGTTGCGGGGGCGGGTGTAGAGCGAACCCTTCGCTAGCGCGAACTCCGCGTAGTCGTTGAAGCCCCCGCTGTTGTCGCGGAGGTCGACCCGGGACGGCAGCTCGACCGCAGGCGGTGCCGCGGGAAGGTCGTCGAACTCGGACAGACCTTTGATGCTCGGCAACGGGAGGAAGAGCCCGGGCAGCGGAAGGATGATCTGGTTCGTGCCGATCCGGGGGACGCACTCGCGTGGCCGCTCGGACCCCAGCGCCGAGTCAGGTGGGACGCAGCTTGCGGCAACAACGGCGGCGGCGGTTGCCGCTGCTGCCCTCACTCGGGCGTTGCGGCGGGTCCGCTGACGGCCTGGTTGTCGGTGGTTGTTAATGATCATGGAGCGACGGCGTTGTCGTTACCCTGCGGTGCGCCCGAAACGGCGCCGACACTGTGCAGGCTCAACCCCGTGGGGGCAACCATACGTGTCCGAGGGACCATTCGACCGGTGAACCCGAGACCCACCGAGCTTCGAGCCGCCCGGGCCTATGCAGCTCGTGTGCTCGCCGTATGACGATCAGCTTGAGTTTTCGGGCGGACGAAACGCTCGCCGAACAACTCGCCACTCCGTCGCCGACCTCACCGCCTGGATCGCGAACCCAAACCATTCGTCGAGCGGGACCGCCGAACGGGATGACCAACCAGTGCTTCACACCGTCAGCTCACGCCACGTCGAGGTAGCGGCGTAGGGCCTCCCGAATGAACTCGCTGGTCGTGGTGTGATCGGCCTCCGCTCGTGCGTCCATCGCGGCTCGCAGCTCCGGATCGATCCGCACGGGCACCACCTCCGCCGGGCCAGTTCCGATCGCTGGACGACCTCGCCGGCGGCTCTTCAGCCCTGCGACGTCGTAATCCGCGGATTCGACGTCGACAGCGAGCTTGTCGAGGTCGTCCACCACGAGCGCGTTCTCGACCGCATGCAGGATAGGCACAAGCCCCAGCACTGGGAGCAACGCTCTGACCAGCGATGTCGAGGGTTCTTCTGATGAGAGGCGCCGCGGTGTCGCGCGTCGGACCTCTGACTGAGCGGGAGACCACCTCGACGTCGGCGTGTCGCCGAGCGTTCCCCCACTCACGTGCGGCAGGCACCACCTCGCCATCAGGTGGCCGCTGCCGGGTTACGGCCAGGGAACGCCGAGCGCGTTTGCCACAGAGCTGAGCTTCATTACGAGCCGGTGGGTGTGACCCGGGAGACGTTCGAAGTCGTGGTGCTCGTAGAACGCCCTGGCACCGTCGTCGATCGCATCCACGACGACCACTCGCCCTCCGGCGCGTCGCGCCGCCGCGCTAACGGTCTCGAGGGCGAACACGAGGAGATCCGATCCCAGCCCGCGACCTTGAACCGACCCGTCGAGCGCCAGATTGGCAAGCAGGATCGCCGGGATCTGTTCGGGTGCGCCTCGCGCCAGTCGCCTCGGCGCGTCGTGCCGTGCCAGCAGATGCGGAGCGATAGCGAAGTAGCCGACGACCCGCCGGTCATCGTCCACCAGAAGATAGGTGCGAGTTCCTTGGCCCGTCGCCGTCAGCGCATGTCGACGAACCCACTCGTCGAGGTCAGTGTTGTTGTACGGCACATTGCACGGAGTTCTCCGCGACAAGGCGACCGTCGGAGACCCGCGCTCGGGTCGTTGAGCTACGTCCGGCACCGAATCAAAGACCGGGGTCGATGCCCGACGGGCTCACTTCGTCTTCGCAGCCGTCAGCTGCTCGGTCTTGAGCATGAGCTCGCTCTGGTCCACACCGCTCCCCCGGTCCAGGGTCGCGATTGCCCGCCGGGCCGCTTCGCGGATTTCGTCCAGCGTGGCGCCCTGGCGGCCATAGCCGATGTTGTGGGCCACCGTATCGTCAAACAGTGCGGCGTGCTGGCCGATCAGGGCCAGCTGCGCGCGCAGC
>JAIBBP010000025.1 GCA_019694615.1 Microthrixaceae bacterium
GACCTCGATGTGGTGTTCACGACCGACCACGGCGAGCTCGGTGGCGATTTCGGCCTGATGTTCAAAGGCCCTTATCACGTCGACGGCCTGATGCGGCTGCCGTTGATCTGGCGACCGGCGCCGTCAGCCGCTGTCGCTCCGGCGGTGGTGACCGCGCCTGTCGGCCTCGTCGACCTTGCCCCGACCTTCGCCGGCATCGCCGGCCTCGAACCGCCGAACTGGATGCAGGGCTCGGCGCTCCCCGTCGACGACCCCGACGCCGATCAACGCGGCTTCGAGCGGGCGCTCACGGCCTGGGACTCTGAGCTGTTCGGCGTCGCCGTGCACCTCCGCACCATCACCCGTGACGGTTACGTGTGCACGGCGTACCAGCCCGGCTACGTCCATGATGGCACCGAGGGGGAGCTGTACTGCCTCTCTGACGATCCCTTCCAGCAGCGGAACCTGTTCGACGATCCGGCGCTGCGGTCGGTCCGTGACGACCTGCTTGCCGACCTTTGGGCCCACCAACCGCCAGTCCGCTCACCCCGCCTCCACGTCGAAGCCCCCGTCTAGGTCGCGTCTGGGACTGAAGCTCGTTCTGTCCTGCGAGAGCACCACCCGGGTGGTGCTCTCGCAGGACAGAACGAGCTCCGTTGTGGTACGCGAACCGGAGCGAGCTCAGTCGGTGGGCGTCGGAACGGAGGCTCATATGAAGGTGCTTGTGCTCGGCGGCGGAAGCGACATCGCCGCCGCGACGGTTGCGACGTTGCAGCGACGTCAACCGGTGACCGCGATCGCCGCCGCACGGGACACCGATGTGGCGATCAACGGTCTCTCGATGGCGGCACCCGGCGCGGAGCTGATCGGGCGGCGCTGGGACGCACTCGATATCAATCACCACGATTCCTTCATCAACGACGTGTTCGATCGACACGGAGCAATCGATCTGGTGCTCTGCGCCGTCGGACGCCTCGGTCACCACGCCGGCATGGCGATGACCCCCGCCGATGTCGATTCCATGGTGCGCGCCAACTTCAGCGGTCCTGCGGCGGCGCTCTCGTCGGTCGGACGACGGATGGCCAAGCAGCGCCGAGGCTCGATCGTGGTGCTGTCGTCGATCGCCGGCGCACGTGCCCGGAAGTCGAACTACGTCTACGGGTCGGCCAAGGCCGGCCTCGACTCGTTCGCCCAGGGCCTCGGCGATGCGTTGGTCGGCCACGGCGTGGAGGTCATCGTGGTTCGCCCCGGCTTCGTGCGCTCGAAGATGACGACTGGTCTCGATCCGGCGCCGTTTTCCCGGAGCCCCGGTGAGGTCGCGTCAGCGGTCGTCGAGTCGCTTGGCGGCGGAAGCCGGATCGTTTGGGTACCGGGCCACCTCGGCCCGATGATGAGCGTGCTTCAGCTCGCGCCACGGTCGGTCTGGCGGCGAGTGGCCGGCGACCGGTAGTAGCCGACACCTGCCTGGCTCGTTCTGTCCTGCGAGAGCACCACCCGTATGGTGCTCTCGCAGGACAGAACGAGCAGGGGGCGCGGAGCGGGCTGCTTACTGGTCAGTCACAGTCGGGCAATCGCAGATCGCACCGCCTCTGCCACCTTCCACGGGCGGGCCCAGACGTCGGTGTCCCAGATCTCCTCAACAGCGAATCCGTCGTCATCCTCCAACCGTCGGCGACGTTCGGCGTCATGTCCCTTCGCAGTGAGCGATGCGTGGTACTCCTCGCTCTGCACCTCCAGGATCACCGGAAGGGTTTCGTGCCGGAAGTCGACCCGTCCGGTCCAGTGCTCACCACCGGAGTCGATCTGACGCCGCATCGGGACGCCAGCGTCGTCGAGCAGCTGCATCACCCGGCCCTCCAACCCGCTTGCCGGCGGTTCGTAGTCGTCACCTCGCTTGTTGTAATAGCGCCGGAGCCCAGCGGTGCCGTTCCGTCCCCGCTCGCCCATCTGCCCGAGGAAGCGCCGGACCGACCGACCCGACAGCAGTCGGCGGGACCACAGCTGGTCGACCAGCGCGATCGCCCGCTCCTCGCGGCAGACCGCGAACAGGCGGAGGGCGAGCATCTCGGGACGCACTGTGGGCACGCCGTGATGCACGACTGACCACTCAGGTGGCAGGCTCCTGATCTCGAGCGTCCTCGCCAGCTCCGTGCGCCGCCGGGACGCCCGGGTGGTAAGCAGCACGATCGGCCAACGGCTACACCCACCAAGTCCCCACCAGGAAGCCGATGGAAGGTCGGTGATGGCTGCGTCCCCGCCGGCGTCGAGCACCGCGGCAAGGAGGCGCTGCGCGTCGCTCGTCGGAGACGACCGATGCCGCAGCACGCGATCGGTCAGTGTCTCCCATTCGTCGGTCTCGGCGAGCCGCCGCGCAGCGGTGTCGGAGTAGCCAACGTCCTGGGCGTGGCGCACGGTGATGAGACCGCTTTGGCGGCGGCTCAGGCGGTACAGGTCTCGGCGGCGGTCGTCCATGGCCGACGAGGATGTCGGAACTTTCCCCTCCTGCCTATGGGGGACATCCCCCTACGCGTTCTGTCCTGCGAGAGCACCACCCGGGTGGTGCTCTCGCAGGACAGAACGAGCAAAAGGGCGGGTCAGGGGCTCGTCAGAACTCCTCGAGGGCCGTCGCGAGACGGCGGGAGAAGGCGGCGGCGCGCTCCAACTTGAGGCGCTCGTAGCCCCGGACCCGGTCGGGGAGCGCTGCGATCGCGACCGCCGCGGCGAGCCGTTCGGGCGTCGGGTCGGCCCGAAGTCCGCGTACCACCCGACCGAGCGCGGCCTCGTACTCGGCCAGGATCCGCCGCTCGGTGCGCCGGACCTCAGTGCGTCCGAACGGGTCCATCCTCGTGCCGCGCAGACGCTTGCCGGCGGCGAGCGCCCGCATCACCGGCGCGCCGACCGCTGCCGACACGCCGAGCTTGGACTTCATGCCCAACGCTGCAAGCGTCGGCGGGTGGAGCTTCCACGTGACCTTCGCGTCGTCGCCACCGACGGCCGACGCGGTGGCCGCACCCTCGGGACCGACAAGAAGGCGCGCCACCTCATACTCGTCTTTGTACGCCGTCAGCTGGTGGAGGCGACGGGCCACGGTCTCGGTCAACTCCGACCCGTGGCCGTCCACCAGCTGCTCCGCCCGCCACACTGCACCGACCTGGTCGAGGAACCGATTTGCCGTCCGCTCGTCCTGAAAGCCGACGAGATCCGCCGCCAACAGCGCCACGAGATCACTGAGCGCTGAGGAGAGGCCGACGCCATCGATTCGACCCCTGACGCCGATCGGCAGGTCCGGCACGTGCATCGTGTGGTGGTCGACGCGGCCCGGAGCTGCACCGAGGCGCTCAGGTGCCACCACCCACCAGCGCCCCCAGGTGAAGGCCGCGAGGTTCGCGTCGACGGCAACGCCGTTCAGCGTTATGGCCCGCTCGACCGACGCGGGGTCGACCGGAAGCGCACCGGCCTGCACCGCCACGCCGACCATGAAGATGTTCGCACCGGTAGCGCTCCCGAGCAGCTCGCGGCACCAGCCAGCGGCGTCGACCAGGAGGGGATCGGACTGCACGTGCGACGCCATCCGTTGACGGAGTTCGTCCACCTCCGGGTACTCACGCTCGGGGTGGCCGACCATCGAGCCCGTCGGGGTCTCCGAGGTCGAACCGACCAGCAGCGTCCGCGCGGGATCGGCGACGGCCAACATCCTGTCCGTGGACGCGACGAGAAGATCGAGCGCAATGAGCACGTCGCACTCGCCTTCACCGATCGAGTTCGTCGGCGGAGCAGAACCCTCGGTGAAGCGCAGGTCACTCACGACCGGGCCGGCCTTCTGCGAGAGCCCAGTCTGGTCGAGGCCCTGTACCTCCAGCCCGTCCAGCATCGCCGCGGTCCCGAGGATCTGCGAAGTCGTCACGACACCGGTGCCGCCGATGCCTGTCAGCCGCACCGACCACGGAGCCGCCGACCTCCGCTCGGGTGCCGGCAGCGCGTCGGCGGGGAGCGGGACCGGTTCGGCGCGCCGATGCTCGCCGGGCTCGATCGTCATGAAAGCCGGGCAGTCGCCTTCGAGGCACGACAGGTCCAGGTTGCACGTGTCCTGATCGATCACCGTCTTGAGGCCGAGCGGCGTGTCGACCGCCTGCACCGACAGGCAGTTGCTGACGACCCCACAGTCCCCACAGGCCTCACACACCCGATGATTGATGGCGACCCGCAGGTTGGGAGTCGGGAGCTTTCCCCGCTTGCGGAGCTGACGGGTGTGGGCGGCGCACGCCTGATCGTTGATGAGCACGGTGACCCCGCGGATCGCGGCGAGTCGCTCCTGCGCTTCCACGAGTCGGGTGCGGTCCCACACCAGGACGGGGCCGTTGGGGCCACTCCCGAGATCGACGCCGTTGTAGCGGGACCGGTCCTCGGTCGTGATCAGCACGTCCGCAACCCCATGCGCCAACAGGGCGGTGACGATCTGCGGCACCGCGACTGCACCGACGGCGTCCTGGCCGCCGGTCATCGCGACCGTGCCGTTGTAGAGCAGCTTGTAGGTGATGTTGACGCCGGCAGCGACCGCTGCCTGAATCGCCAACTGGCCGGAGTGGAAGAACGTGCCGTCACCCAGGTTCTGGAAGAAGTGAGTGCGGTCGACGAACGGTGACATGCCGATCCACTGGGCTCCCTCGCCGCCCATCGCCGTGATCCCCGAGATGTCGCCGAGCCGGTCGTCGTCCATCAACAGCACCATCGTGTGGCACCCGATTCCGGCGCCGACGAGCGAACCATCCGGGGTGCGTGTGCTGCGGTTGTGGGGGCACCCCGAGCAGAAGTACGGAGCGCGGGCCACGTCGGTGACGGGAATGAGGACGCGTTCTCGTGGCGGTGCGAGCCGGCGCATCCGGTCGTCGAGGCGAACCGCAAGCCGCTCGCGCAGCCCGTCCACGATCGCGTCGGCGTCGAGGATGCTCGTCTCCTTCATCAGCACCCGACCGTCGGGGTGTCGCTTGCCGAGCACCGCGGGGCGGTCGGCGAGGTTGTAGAGGGCGTCCTTGACCAGGAGCTCCAGTGTCGGGTTCTTCTCCTCGACGACGACGATCTCCGACAGTCCACGAGCGAACCGACGGACGACCTCGCCGTCGAAGCTCACCGGCATCTGCATGTGCAGCAGACGGATGCCGGCGTCGGCGATGTCCTGCTCGCTCTCGAAGCCCAGGCGGTGCAGCGCGTCGAGCAACTGGTGGTACGTGTAGCCGGAAGCGACGAGACCGATCCACGCGTCACCCGGATTTACGGTGGGACGGTTGAGGCCGTTGGCCGCTGCGTACCGGCGGATCAGCTCGGAGCGGACGACCCGGAAGTCGTACTCCAGGTCGAGGGTGCGGGGCGCGAGCAGCATCGCATCGGGGTGGTGTACGTACGGCTCACCGTCGACGCTCCCCGGCGGCGCCAGATCGGGGATGACCGGCAGGACCCGTCCGGCGGTGAGATCGACGGTCGACGTTCCGTCGGCGACGGCGGCGACGATCTTCATCGACGACCAAGCCCCGGTCATGCGAGACAGGGCGACCGCATGCACGCCGAGGTCGAGAACCTCCTGCACGTTGCCGGGGTAGAGGATCGGCATGTGGAGGTCGACCAGCGTCGCATCGGAACTCGATGGAAGGGTCGAACTCTTGGCCGACGGGTCGTCGCCGACGAGCGCGACCGCTCCGCCGTACCGAGATGTCCCGGCGAACGCGGCGTGGCGCAACGCGTCGCCGGCGCGGTCGAGCCCCGGGGCCTTCCCATACCAGATGCCCACCACGCCGTCGTACTTCATCTCGGCCTGCTCTGCGGCGAGTTGGCTGCCCATGACGGCCGTCGCGCCCAACTCCTCATTGACCGCCGGTCGACACACGACCGGCAGGTCCGGCACCAGCCGCGCCGCACGTGCGACCTCCTGATCGAAACCTCCCAGCGGCGATCCCTGATAGCCCGAGATGAACGCTGCCGTGTTCAGCCCGGCGTCACGGTCGAGACGCAACTGCTCGATCGGAATCCGGGCGAGAGCCTGCACTCCGCTCATGAACGCGCGGCCGCCTCGTGACAGGTACCGGTCCGTCAGCGAGTACGGGACCGATAGGGACGCCACGCCTTCGACGAGTGCCATGAGCCAACCTCGCGCCGCCGGGACAGGTCGTCAAGGACCCCCGGAGAATCGGCCCGCTCTGGCCCTCCTGGTCATGCCGGGGCGGGTTGTTCCTGTTCGATGCCGATGAGATAGAGCTCGAACCATGTGGGATCGGTGAAGTCGGTCGGATGGTGGCCCGGGAGGACCGAAGCGAACATGTTCGGCAGCTCCGCGAGGATGAAGCTCAGCGACCATCTGCACAGTCGGTAGACGGCCACGGGATGGAAGAGGCGGCGCTCGTGCCACAGTCCAACGGTCGTTCCGGCGAATGCGAACACGGCGAGCACCACCATCGACACGACCATCGCTCCGGCCAACGGCCATCGCGACCGGTACGTCGCGTCGTACACGTCGTAGGCCACGTTCTTGTGCTCGACCTCCTCGGCGAGGTGCCAGAGGTAGAGGGCCGCGACGACAGGATCGGCGTCGCGGAACAACTCGGCGTGATGCCGCTCGACCCACCGGGCTGCGCCGTATGCGACCGCCTCCGACGCGGCGGCGTACGCCAGATGGAAGCGATCGCTCCGGGTCCGCCACAGCCACTCGAAGGTCCGTCGCAGCAGCGACTCCACCGCCCCGACGCCGCCGACCTGTGAGGCGACGAGATCGTTGAACCGCCGATGCTGAGCGTGGTGCTGTGCCTCCTGTGCGATGTATCCGCGAACATCATCGGACAAGGCGCCATGAAGGGTGGGCAGCGCCTCGCGCATCGCCCGAACGACGTAGGGCTCGACGTACGGCATCATCAGCGAGACGGCGTTGGCCGCGCAGGCGAACTCCGGCATCGTGGCGTGCCACCCGGCGCGGAGGTCCGCCGGGTACTCGAAACACACGTCTCGGCGGCGCAGGGATCCCATGAGGATCTGTCGGCCGGCGCGCTGCTGACCTGAACGCGGCGTACGCTCATAGTTCATGGGACTCGTCGCCAAGGGTGGCCGCAACGAAGACACCAAGCTCGCCGGTACGGCGCAGAGCCTGTTCATGGAGCCGTGCGCCGACTGCGGTGTACCGGTGACGATGGTCGCGGCGACCAAGCCCGACCCGATGCGGTGCCCGACCTGTACCGCGACAGCGAACGCGGCCGACTCCACCGACTAGACACCAAGCCAGGTCTGCTCGCTACCGTTTCACGATGTTCAACCGCGAGACCACGCCTCGACGCCGGCGCGACCGGGTCCGCTCGACGCTCTACGCGCTCGCCGGCCCAGCTGTCCGTTCCAGCTGGGAGCTCTACAAGTCGCTCGGCGCGATCGGCCCCAACTCCGCAGCTGGCCGACGGTTCGGCTCGCTGGGGGAGGGGAGCATCGTCTGCTTCCCTTACGACACGATCATGAACGAGGGGTCGATCCACATCGGTGCCCGGACGATGATCTCGGGCCACGTCGCGCTCTCCGCCGGATGGGGCCCGGGCCACCAGGGCATCTCCGATCGCATCGTCGTCATCGGTGACCGCTGCCTGATCGGGCGGGGGAGCAGCATCGTCGGCCACCTGTCGGTGGAGATCGGCGATGACGTCTGGACCGGCCACAACGTGCACATCACCGACATGAACCACGGCTATGAGGACGTCACCCTCCCGATCTCGGTGCAGAACCAGCCGGAGGCACCGGTCATCATCGGCTCCGGATCGTGGCTCGGTCACAACACCGTGGTGCTCCCTGGGGTGCGCATCGGCCGCCACGTGGTGGTCGGCGCGGGCAGCGTCGTCACCTCCGATCTGCCTGACTTCAGCGTCGCCGTGGGCGCTCCGGCCCGTGTCATCCGCCGGTACGACGCGGCGGACTCGACATGGAAGGCGTCGGGCCCCCACGCGGTCACGGCGGCCACGACCCTCCCGACGAGCAGGCCGGCAACGGTCTAGAACAAGGCGATGGCTTCGCCGCGTTCCTCCCCGACGGTGGTCGTCCTGGGTGCGGGCGCGGCCGGATTATGCGTTTCGATCAAGTTGCTCGAGGCCGGCATCGATGACGTCACGGTCCTCGAGAAGTCCGACGGTGTCGGGGGCACGTGGCGGGCGAACACCTATCCGGGTGCGGCCTGCGACGTACCGTCGCACCTGTACTCGTTCTCCTTCGCCCCCAAGAAGGACTGGACCCGCAAGTTCGCCGAACAGCCCGAGATCCTGTCGTACTTCGAGGACATCGCCGACCGTTACGACCTTCGCCGCCGGATCCGCTTCGGCACCGAGGTGACCGGCCTCAGGTTCGACGAGGCGACATCACAGTGGGCGATCAGCCTCGCCGGAGGCGGGACCATGCACGCCGAGGTCGTGATCTCCGGCCTCGGCCAGCTCAACCGGCCGTTCGTCCCACCGCTCGCGGGCCTGGAGGACTTCGGTGGTGCCGTCTTCCATTCGGCGCGCTGGAACCACGAGGTCGAGCTCGCCGGAAAGCGGATCGGCGTCATCGGCAACGGTGCCAGCGCGGTGCAGTTCGTCCCTCCGATCGCCGAGGTAGCAGAGCGACTGACCGTCTTTCAGCGCAGCGCCAACTGGATCGTGCCGAAGCCGGACCGGGAGTTCTCACCGAGAGAGCGGTTCATCCTCGAACGCGTGCCGCTGGCCGAGCGGCTGTTCCGATGGAACATCTACTGGAGACTCGAGAAGAACGTGTTCCTGCTTCGCAGGGGCTCACGGCTCGGCCAGGTGCTTGCGAAGGTGATCTCCAAGAGCCTGCGGAAGTTGGTTTCCGACACGCTCCCCGCCGAGGCGTTGATCCCCGACTACCCGCCGGGATGCAAGCGGATCCTCATCTCCAACGACTACTACCGTGCTCTGACCCGGCCTAACGTCGCCGTCGAGCTCTCCCGCATCGACCACCTCGAACCGGGGACCGTCGTCACCGCTGACGGAACGCGCCACCGCCTCGACGTCCTCATCTTCGGCACCGGATTCACGAGCACCGACTTCCTCGCGCCGATGCGGATCACCGGCCGAGGGGGAGTCGAGATCAACGAGGAGTGGTCGCAGGGGGCGAAGGCCCACCTCGGCGTGATGGTCTCGGGGTTCCCGAACTTCTTCATGCTGTACGGGCCGAACACGAACCTCGGCCACAACTCGATCATCTTCATGATCGAGGCCCAAGCCAGCTACATCACCCGCGCCGTGCGCGAGCTGCGAGACGACCGGTTGGCCTGGATCGACGTGCGCCGCGACGTGATGGATCGCTACAACACTCAACTCCAGCGCAACGCCGACGGCACGGTGTGGGTCGCCGATTGCGACTCCTGGTACAAGAACGAGCACGGCGTGGTGACCAACAACTGGCCGGCGACCACCCTTTCGTACTGGAAGCGGATGCGGGACTTCCGCTCCCACGAGTTCATCCGCCGCGCAGCGTCCTGACCCACAGCTCGTTCTGTCCTGCGAGAGCACCACCCGTCCGGTGCTCTCGCAGGACAGAACGAGCAGGCGCGGGTGGGGCATACAGTCGTGGCCATGCAGTTGGCCGAGATACTCACCTTGGAGCCCCATGGGCCGGACACGTTCGTGGCGTCCGGCCCCCGCTATCCATGGGGAGGGCTCTACGGCGGACAGATCGTCGCTCAGGCGCTGTCCGCTGCCGCCGCGACCGTCGACGATCACCTGATCGTCCATTCACTCCGGGCCTACTTCATCCGTCGGGGCGATCAGGATGAGCCGGTTCGATACGAGGTCGACCGAATCCGCAACGGCAGGTCGTTCGCCACCCGCCGGGTCATCGCCAGACAGGCGATCGGCGCGATACTCAACCTCGAGGCGTCGTTCCAGGCTCGCGAGATGTCGGTCGACCTCGACGTCGTCACGATGGACCGCCGACTCCCCGGTCCCGGCGAGCTCGAGGTCACATCGTGGTCGCCGGTGTTCGAGCGGGCGTTCGTGTCGAACGCCGAGCTCGCACCCGATGAACGCCACGGCGCCGGCCGCGCGGCCGCGTGGCTACGAACCACCGCTCCCGTGTCGGAGCCGGGACCAGCCGCCGACCTCACACCAGCGGATACGTTGCGGCACTTCGCCGCACTTGCGTATCTCTCCGACGACCTCCCTACCGATGCGGTCGTTCGCGCCCACCCAGTCGGTAAGGAACCGGAGGATGTCCGCTGGAACGTGGTGTTCACCGCCAGCCTCGACCACACGATCTGGTTCCACCGTCCGATGCGAGCCGACCAATGGCACCTTCACGACTTCACCTGCCACAGCTTCGTCGGCGGACGAGGACTCACCATCGGCCATGTCTTCGACGAGGCGGGACGACACGTCGCGACGGTCGCGCAGGAGGTGTTGCTACGCGACCAGCGCGAGCGATCGTGATGCCGGCGCTTCTACTCGCTCCCTGCGGCCCTTGAAAAATCAGGGTGCGTGTGAAATATCACCGGTGTAGTTTCTGGCCGAGGGTGCTTGCTACGCGCGCGCCAGGTTGCTAAACCTTGATACGCAAGATGGCGTCGCAGAGAGATCCAAAGTCTTTCCTGGCATTTCGGAACATCTCATGTACATTGCGGTTGCTGGTGTTCTTCTAGCGGAATAAACGAGGGCTGGGGCCTTCGCAGGACGGATCCACGGCGTGGTGATTTGCACCGATCTCGGTGTTGCTTCGCGCTGCGGTTGCGACGGACAAAGGACAGGGATGAGCAGAGAGATAGCGCCTCCAGAGGTGAGACCCACAGTGGGATCGCTGCTGGACGTGGCCGGCGGGGCCGATGCGCTGACAACGGTGGCGACACAGTCGCCGGCTGAAGTCGTCAAACTCCCCGTAAAGCACGCAGACGGCCCGTTCGGCAGCGTCCGACCACGTCGCACCGGTTCCGCCGCGCTCCGACGCCGGCTGGTCGGGTTCGACGTGGCGTCCTCGCTCGCCGGTTGGGGCCTCGCCATGGTCCTTCCGGGCCTTGGCGCGATCAACACCAACGAGGCCACCACGCTGACGCTCGCGGCGATCGCCGTGTCGGCGCAGTTGGTCATGATCGCAGCGCAGCGTCTCTACCAAGCCCGCGTGGCGTCCCGCCGGGCGGCTGAGCTGTCGGGCCTGTGGCGCGCGACGCTGTTCGCCGGAGCGTTGGAGATCGGA
>JAIBBP010000189.1 GCA_019694615.1 Microthrixaceae bacterium
AAGCTACCACCGTGGTGCCGACCGGTGCCCACATGTAGAGGAAGATCGCGTCGGCCGGCGCCTGGCGCACACATCCGTGAGAGCGTGGTGTGCCGAGTTGAGCCTCCGACTGAAGGGGCTTGCCGTTGCCGCCGTAGGGGATCGTGTGAAAGCCGATGGCGAGCTTTCGTCCGCGGGCGAAACGGACCATGAACTCCATCCGCGCCGACCCTGACGATGTGTAGCGGCTCTTGCTGAAGACGCGGTAGGTGCCCAGGGCGGGCATTCCGCGTCGGCCCGACACCAGATGGGTCTTGGCGACCGTGCCGTTGGCCTCGACCAGCCACACTCGTTGCGCACTGTTCGAGTAGACGATGCGGCGACCGAAACCGGAGTTCGCCGGCACCGGCGGCCCGGTGATCCAGCGGAAGAACGCGTCGAGCTGCTCGGGGGTGATCGAGGGGTCGATCCCCGGAAAGAGATCGCTGAGCGTCGGTGCCGGCGGTTGTGCCGCTGGCGCTGGAGCGGGTGCCGGTTCGGCCGGTGGCGTGGTGGTTGTTGTCTCGACGGTGGTTGCCGGAGGATCGGTCTGGGCGCCGACATGGGCGTGGCTCGCGATCAGCAGGGCGCCGACGATGACGGCGACGGCCACGGAGAGTCGCTGGGGGATTCGAGAAGCGGGGGAAGCCATCGGGTCACGATATCGACACCCCCGTCCTGTCCCACGAACCTTCAGAAAATCCTCCAGCTCCGCGGGACAGAACGGGCGCCCTATCCTGATCCGGTGACAACTACTCGCCGCAGGTTGACGCCAGAAGCCCGCCGCGACGAGCTGCTCGACGCTGCTGCCGACCTCGCGCTCGACGCCGACGATGCCACCGCTGCGACGCTCGAACGCGTGGCGGAGAAGGCCGGGTGCAGCCGCAACCTGGCCTACAAATACTTCCCGAATCAGGCTGCACTGCTGGAGGCGCTCGCGTGGCGCGAGGGCGACGCCGTTCGCGAGCGGCTGGCCGGGGTGCCGTTGGATGCTCCTTTTACGGAATGGTTCGAAGCGGTGATCGACGCGTGCCTCGACCTGGCCGAGCAGCGGGGCCGGCTTCTGCTGATGCTCTTCGACCAGTCGATGTTTCCCGGCGGGCCGAGACGTCGCTCGATCGCGGCGGGCCTGGTCGCCGAGAAGTTGATGGCAGCGGGTTTGTCGTCCGACGTTGCGACAGCGACGGCACCAATCCTCACGTCGGCGATTCTGGGGAGTGCGGGTGCCGTCGTGGGCGGCTCCGACCGGTCGCTCGTGGCAACGCAGCTGAGGAGGGTCGCGGCGGCGATCATCGACTGACGCCCGGCCGACCAGCGCTTGCAATCTGGCGTCTCGTCGTTATTGTATCGATATCCACTAGATAGTGGATATCGATACAATAAGGAGCGACATGGGACGACGACATCTCGCATTCGCCATCGCGGCGACTGCCCTCCTCGCTGGCTGTGTCCCACCAGGGGCCAATCCGCCCGGTCCGCCCGCCCCTCCGCCTCCTCCAGTGGGTCCTGACCTGCCAGCGGATCGACCCAACATCGTGATGGTGCTCGTCGACGACCTCGACGCGACGACCACGCCCTACTGGGATGCGATGCCCCGAACCAAGGAACTCATCGCCGACCGTGGACTGGTGTTCGACAACGCGTATTCTCCGACGCCGATTTGCTGTCCGGCCCGTGCGACCATCCTCACCGGCCAGTACGGCCACAACACCGACGTGTTGACCAACAGCGGTGAGCACGGCGGGTGGGAGTCGTTTGTCGACGAGGGCGGCGAGGCGAAGGCCTTCCCGGTCCTGCTCGAGAACGCCGGCTACAACACGATGCTCGTCGGCAAGTACCTCAATGGGTATGAGGCGGAGCCGACCCACATCCCACCCGGATGGACGGAGTGGTACGGCGGCACTGACAACCTGCTGTACGCAGGGTACGGATACACACTCAACGAGAACGGGACGCTCGTGAAGTACGGAACCGCTCCCGAGGACTATGCCACCGACGTCATCGCGGCGAAGACGATGGACTTCGTTCACCGGGCAGAGGCGAACGACGGTCAGCCGTTCTTCACGTACGTCGCTCCAACGGCACCGCATCTTCCATTGAAGGCGCCACCCCGCTATGCGAACCACGAGTGGACCGATGACGTCGCTCCCCGCACGCCGAACTGGTACGAGAGCGACGTCAGCGACAAGAGCGCCTGGCTCGCGCAGTCGACGGTCAGCCACGACGCGACCCGCGACTTCAACGACACCGATCACCGCAACCGGATGGGCTCGCTCCTGGCCGTCGACGACCTCGTTTCGGGTCTGGTCGAGACCCTCGAATCACATGGTGAACTCGACAACACGGTCCTGATGTTCGTCTCCGACAACGGATACAACCTCGGCTCCCACAAGCTGATCCACAAGATGGCGCCGTACGAGGAGTCGGTGCGGGTTCCGCTGGTGATGGCCGGGCCGGGCGTTCGCACCGGACACGAGTCGCGCATGGTGATCCATCCCGACCTCGCGCCGACGATCCTCGATCTGGCAGGTGTCGAGTCGCCTGACTACGTCGACGGTGTCTCGCTCACGCCGTTGATGGGCGATGAACCGCCGACGACCTGGCGCTCGGAGTTCGTGGGGCAGTATCTCGGCGGCGCCGCTGGCGACAGCATCGGCGCCGAGCTTCCGCCGGGCCTCGAGTTCTGGCTTCTCGTGATGCTGTTGGGCCAGGAGATCCCGACGTACACGTCGATCCGTACCGAGCAGCATCTCTACGTCGAATGGGACCAGTCGCCGATCGGCCTCGATCCCGGTGTGGAGTTGTACGACATGGAAGCTGACCCCTATCAGCTGACGAATCTCCTCGCGACGCCAACGGGCGCCGCGGAGAACGCGGCGCTCGTCGCGGACCTCCGCGAGCGCATGAATCGGCTGGCTGCCTGCGCCGGCGTCACCTGCCGGGTGACGTGATCGCTCCTCGCTCCTCACCCGTTCTGTCCCGCGTCTGTAGAGGAAATCCTGAAGATTCGCGGGACAGAACGGGCGTCGGCCTGATCAGCCGATCAGCTGACTCGCCGTGTAGATCACCAGACCGGCGAGTCCTCCGACCACCGATCCGTTGACTCGGATGATCTGGAGGTCTCGGCCCAACAGCAGTTCGACCCGTGTGGAGGTCTCCGTCGCGTCCCACCGTTGCACCGTGGTTTCGACGAAGTGAGCGACTTCGGTTCCGTACCGCTCAGCCATGGTCGTCACGATGTCGCTCGCCGCTCGGTCAACCCGGGCCTTCAGCCCAGCGTCGTGAGCCAGCGCGTGGGCGAGCGCTCTGGCGCCGTGGGTCAGGCGTGCACGGAGAGCGGACTCGGGGTCGTTGGCCTGCTCGACGATCGAGTCCTGAAGGTCCGCCCACACCTCGAGTGCCCACTCCCGGAGGGCCGGGTGGGTGAGCAGGTCGTCCTTGAGTTGATTGGCACGGGCCGCAAGTTCAGGCGACTCCCGAAGCCGGACCGCGAACTCTCGGACCTTTGTGTCGAAGTGGCGGCGCACCTCGTGGTGGGGATTGCGTCGGATCTCGGCGACGAAGGTGTTGATGCCGCTGTAGATCTTGTCGAACACCTTCTCGTCGACGGTCTCGGGCACCCACCACGGCGACTCCTGTTCGAAGCGGGCCCGAAGCACTGGCCGCTGCTCGGCGAGCATGTCGGCGAGGCCTTTCAGGGTGGCGTCGAGCAGCTGATGGTGGCGTCCGTCCTCGGTGGCGAGATCGAGGATCTGCCCGGCTATCGGGGCGACGTCGACGTTGCCGAGGCGTCCCAGCAGGCCGGTGCTGATGAAGTCACCGACTTCGTCGTCGTCGAGCAGCGCCATGATCGTCGACGCCAGCGATCCGGCCTTCTCTGCGGCCAGTTCGGCGTTGCCGGGCTCGTTGAGCCACTCAGCGAGGCGTTCGCTGACGCTGAACGACGCCAGGCGATCGGCGAGTACGTCGGGCGCGAGAAAGCTCGTCTGCACGAAGCTTCCGAACGTTCGCCCGAGCTGGTCCTTGCGGTTGGGGAGGATGGCGGTGTGGGGGATCGGGATGCCGAGGGGATGGCGGAACAGCGCGGTGACGGCGAACCAGTCGGCGATACCGCCGACCATCGCCGCCTCTGCCGTTGCCCGCAGGTAACCCCACGCGTTCGACGACCTGGACTCCAACAGGTGCGCCACGACGAAGACCAGCGTTGACGCGATCAGCACGAGCGTCGCTGTGCGCTTCATCCGCCTGATGTCGTCCAGACGCCCGAGATCGTCGGGGGTGAGCTCGAACGACCGTGCCATGGCACGGCGAGCCTATGGGAGACTCGCGCGGTGGAAGATTCTTCTGAGGGAGATGCGGTCGGTGCTTGGTTCGATCGTGACGTGATCCGGGCGGCCGGCCCCGATGCGGCGCGGTTCCTCCAAGGCCAGCTCAGCCAGGACGTCGAAGGGCTGCGGTCAGGGGTCGCTGCTTGGTCTCTCCTGTTGGATCCCTCGGGCAAGCTGGTCGCCTGGGTGCGGGTTCTGCGGGTCGGCGAGGAGGAGTTCCTCATCGACTGCGATGCCGGCTGGGCCGAGACCGTCCTTGCCCGCTTGGAGCGGTTCAAGATTCGGGTGAGCTGCGACTTCGAGATCCTGGCCGGCCGGCGCATGCTGTCGGTCCGTGGCGTCGACATCGCCGATGCGAACGCCGGTCCCGACGGGTTCGTGCTGCCGGCCGTCGGGACCACGATCGGTGTCGTCGGCTACGACGTCGTCGGGACGGATCCGATCGCTCCCGACGGTCTCACGATCGACGCCGATGCCGTCGAAGCACAGCGCATCGTTCGTGGAGTGCCGGCGATGGGGGCCGAGCTGGACGACACGGTGATCCCGGCGGAGATGGGTGCGTGGTTCGTCGAGGAGTCGGTGAGTTGGACGAAGGGCTGCTACACGGGCCAGGAGCTCGTCGCCCGCGTCGATTCGCGTGGCTCCAACACACCCCGTCGCCTTCGCTCCGTCGCGCTGACAGCCCCGGCACGGCCGGGCGATGAGTTGGTCGACGCAGGCGGCAAGGCCGTGGGCGAAGTCACCAGCGTGTTCGGCACCGACGCGTTGGCACGGGTGGCTCGCTCGGTCGTACCGCCGGAATCGGTCACCGTGGCCGGACATCCCGCCGAGGTCCGCGAAATCTGACGCCTCCGCCGAGCTTCATGAGGTGGCGACGGTTGGAAGCCACACGGTGAATGTCGTGCCAGTCCCCGCCACGGACGCGACGGCGACCGTTCCGCCCATTCCCTCGACGAGTTCCTTCACGATCGCCAGCCCGAGGCCCGAACCGGACTCGCGTACGTCCACCTGGTTCTGCGCCTGATAGAGCCGTTCGAAGACGTGGGGGAGGTCGGCTGCGTCGATCCCGGGCCCGTCGTCGGCGACGTCGATCGCCACACCCGCAACGCCGTCTCGTGGCAGCGAGCGCGTGCGGATCCACACGGCGGATCGGGCGAACCTGAGCGAGTTCGACGTGAGGTTGCCGATCACCTGGGTCAGGCGGTCGCTGTCGGTGTGCAGGAGGGGATCGAACCCGGCGTCAACGCGGACTCCGAGGTCGCTGGACGAGGCCTCGGGTGCCAGACGCGCGACGGCGGCGTCGATGACAGGGCTGAGTCGTATCTCCTCGAGGCGGAACCCGAACTGGCGGGCATCGAGTTTCGCCAGATCGAGCAGGTCGGCGACCAGTCGCTCCAGGCGCTGGGACTCCGACTCGATGACCCGTGCCGCCGCCCTCGGGTCGCCGACGCCGTCGGAGATCGCCTCGGCGTAGCCGCGGATCGATGTGAGCGGAGTGCGGAGGTCGTGTGACACGGACATGAGGAACTGATGCTCCAACGATCGCGAGCGTTCCAGCTCCGAGGCCATCGAGTTGACCGCGTCGGCGAGGTCGTAGAGGTCGTCGCCGGGCTCGCCCCGTTCGGGCACGCGGGCGGTCAGATCGCCGCCGGCGATCCGAGCTGTCACCTCGCCCGCCTCGCGCAACGGCCTGGCCAGCCTTCGGCCTAACAGCAAGGCGACGACGATGCCGAGCAGGAGCGCGACGGCGGCACTGAAGGTCAACCATCGGAGCGCCGGGCCGACAACCGCCTCTCGCGTGTCCGTGACGACGGCCACGGTGGTCGACCCGTTCGGATTCATCCGCGCCGCCGCGGCCCAGAGTCGATTGCCGCGGTAGCCGCTGATCGTTTCACCGCGCTGCATGGCGTCGATGTCGAGTTCCCCAGCGGGGATCCACGTCGGCGGGGTGCCGACCATCTGGCCGGCCGGGGTGATGCGGAGCTGGGTCACCCCGCTCAGGCCCATCACCCTGATGAGCTTCTGTTGGGTCTCGGCGGCGGCCGCTCCGGCGCGGTTCGGGTTGAGGTTGGGCACGAGGTCGGCGATGGCATCGGCGCGTCGTTCGAGGTCGGCGATCTCCCTCGTTCGACCCGCAAGGCGCGAGGCGCTGATGGTGCCGACCCCGGCGAGCAGCATCGTGCCCATGACCACGGCGACGATGGCGACGGCGATGCGCCGGCTCATGGCCCGACCCCCGCGAACCCGTTCTGTTGTACAAAGCGCGCGCCCAGGCGCGCGCTTTGTACAACAGAACCGGTTGGGGGGCGGTCACCCGAGGCGGTAGCCAATGCCCCACACCGTGTCCAAGGGGAGTCCGTCGCCGAGCTTCTTGCGGAGCTGACGAACGTGGACGTCGACGGTTCGGTCGTCGCCGATCCAGCCGTCGCCCCACACCGAATCGAGGAGTTGACGGCGGGTGAGCGCGAGCCCCTGGTTGTTGGCGAGGTGCGCGAGCAGGTCGAACTCTCTCGTCGCGAGTGCGACCGGGTGCCCGTCGACGCGGGCCTCGCGGCGACCGAGGTCGACGTCGATGCCGCCGATGACGATTGTGGCCGGTCCGGCGGAGGGAGGCGGCCCGCCGGTTCGCCGAAGGATCGCCTTCACCCGGGCCACGATCTCACGAGGCGAGAACGGCTTGGTTACATAGTCGTCGGCACCCATCTCCAACCCCAGTACCCGGTCGATCTCGGCGTCGCGGGCGGTGAGCATCAACACGGCGACCTCGGTGTCGGCGGCCCGGAGTCGCCGGCAGACCTCGAGGCCGTCGATCGCTCCGGGTAGGCCGACGTCCAGGATGACGAGGCGGGGAGAACGATCGCGTACCGCCGCCAGGCCGCTCTCGCCGTCGGGACACAGGTACACGCGGTACCCGGCCTCGCGAAGGTAGAGGTTGAGGAGGTCGGCGATGTTGGGGTCGTCCTCGACGACGACGATGGTCGTGGAGTCGTGCGCCGTATCGGTCATGGACCATTGATACCCGCGTCGTAGCATGACGTCGGTGACCCTGTACGACGTTCTCGGTGTTCGGCCGACGGCCACGACCGCGGAGATCCGTGCCGCATACCTCGTCTCGGCGAGAAGCGCGCACCCCGATGTCGCCGGTGCCGGCGGCGAGGACCGGATGCGTGACGTCAACGCGGCCTGGTCGGTGCTGGGTGACGACGAGGCACGCCGGCTCTACGACCTCACGCTGACTGCGCCGGGACCGGGCTCGACCGCCGGCGCGGCCTCGCCGTCCAACCCGTCGCCGTCCAGACCCTCGCCGTCGACATCGAAAGTCAGCAGACCACAGGATCGTCCGTTCGTGCCGTATCACGCGGTCGACGAGGACGACGACGACGAGTGGCGGTACGCAGACGACACGACCGATCCTGCGACGGCCCCGGGGGCGGGCCTTCAGTTCACGCCGATCCTGACGGTGCTCGGCGGTGTGCTGCTCCTCATCGCTGGCCTCGTGTTGCGAGCGGCGCCCATCGCAGCGGTTGGCGGCGTCGTGATCCTGCTGGGTCTGGTCGCGTTCCTGCTCGTCCCGCTCGCGGTGATGGCGAAGGCGAGCGCGGCAGAGCAGCGCCGCGAGCGCGAGCGCGGACCGAAATCACAATCCGGTCGCTGATTCGACGATTGACCCGATACCGTCGCACCCCGATGGCCACCTACCTCGACCGAATCCTCGACTGGCACCGTGAGCGCGTCGACGCGGATCGTCGGGACGTAGCGGCCCTGGTGGAACAGTGCGCAGCACTCCCGCCGACGAGGGGATTCGCTTCGGCGTTGCGCGGCGATTCCCGCCTCGGGGTGATCTCTGAGGTGAAGCGACGTTCGCCGTCGAAGGGCGACCTGTTCGCCGACCTCGATCCGGCAGAGTTGGCATCCACCTACGAACGCGGCGGCGCGTCGTGTCTGTCGGTGCTCACCGACGATGCACACTTCGGCGGGTCGGCTGCGGATCTGGCGGCCGCCCGCGCGGCGGTGCCGCTTCCGGTCATTCGCAAGGACTTCACCGTCTCCGCCCTCGATGTCTGCGATGCCCGCCTGATGGGGGCGGACTGCGTGCTGCTGATCGTCGCAGCACTGTCCGACGACGAGCTGCACGAGTTCGGCGAGTTGGCAGCGGCGATCGGGCTCGACGCGTTGGTGGAGACCCACGACGAGGCCGAGGTCGAGCGCGCGTTGAACGCCGGTTCCACCGGGCTCATCGGGGTCAACCAGCGGGACCTGGTCACGTTCAAGGTCGACCAGGAGCGTGCAGTTCGCGTCGCTGCAGCGATACCCCACGATGTCGTCAAGGTCGCCGAGTCCGGGGTCCGGGGACGGGCCGACGCCGTGGCGTTGGCGGCCGCCGGCTATGACGCCGTCCTCGTGGGCGAGCACCTCGTCACCTCGGGTGATCCGGCCGCTGCTGTCGCCGACCTCCGAGTTCCCCGGGTGGCGGTCGAGGCTCCGCGGAGCGGGAACTCGCCGCAGGTAGGTTGAGCGTCATGTGGGTGAAGATCTGTGGCATCACCAACGAGGAGGACGCGCTGATGGCGGTCGCCCTCGGTGCCGACGCCGTCGGCTTCGTGTTCGCTCCGTCCACCCGCCAGGTCACCGTCGGTACGGCACGCGACATCGCCCGCCGGCTTCCACCGGAGGTCATCACGGTCGGGGTCTTCCGCGATCAGGACGCACACTTCGTCAGCTCGACCGTGCTCGAAGCCGGACTCAAAGGGGTGCAGCTGCACGGCCACGAGTCCCCGGCGTTCGCCGCCGAGCTCAAGCCCCGACCTCAGACGCTTATCGTGGCGTTTCCGGCGGGGAGCGCTGCGATCGACAACTACGACGAGTACCACGCCGACGCGATGCTGCTCGACGGCTCGACGCCGGGCAGCGGTCAGGTGTTCGACTGGGATCTCGTGGACTCGGTTCGGGACAATCGACGACTGATCCTGGCCGGCGGTCTCGACCCCGACAACGTGGGTGCGGCGGTCGCACGGGTGAATCCGTGGGGCGTCGACGTTTCGAGCGGCGTCGAGTCGTCGCCTGGCCAGAAGGATCCTCGCCTGGTCCAGGCGTTCATCCGCGCCGCGCTCGCGGCCGAGCCGCCGGCGTACGCCTCCGACGGTGGTCGTGAGCCGTTCGACTGGCACGAGTCGGGCGATCTCTGACGATCGCCCTATTGAGGAGAGTCCGCCATGGGTGAGTTACAGAGCGCGACGGTGTCGCGCGGTACGCCGGCAGCGCCGGTGATGGGGAATCCCGTCAACGGCCGGTTCGGCGACTTCGGCGGCCAGTTCGTTCCGGAGACGCTGGTGCCGGCGTGCCAGGAGTTGGAGGTCGCGTTCACCGAGGCCTGGGCCGACCCGGCGTTCCGGGCCGAGCTCGACCACCTGCTCCGGGAGTACGCGGGCCGTCCGTCGCCGCTCACCGAGTGTGCGCGGCTTTCGGGTGAACTCGGATGCCGCGTGTGGCTGAAGCGCGAGGACCTCAACCACACGGGTTCCCACAAGATCAACAACGTGTTGGGCCAGGCGTTGCTCGCCCGGCGCATGGGCAAGACACGTCTCGTCGCCGAGACCGGCGCCGGTCAGCACGGCGTGGCGAGCGCGACGGCAGCAGCCCTTTTGGGCATGGAGTGCGTCGTCTACATGGGCGAGGTCGACATGGCCCGCCAGGAGCTCAACGTGTTCCGCATGCGCCTGCTCGGGGCCGAGGTTCGCCCGGCGAGTTCCGGTAGCCGCACCCTGAAGGACGCGGTCAACGAGGCGATGCGTGACTGGGTCGCGACCGTCGAGTCCAGCCACTACTGCCTGGGCTCGGTGATGGGGCCGCATCCCTACCCGTGGATGGTGCGAGAGTTCCACCGGGTGATCGGCGAGGAATGCGCCGAGCAGTTCCGCACGAACGTCGGCGGGTCGCCGGATTACGTGGTTGCGTGTGTCGGCGGCGGTTCCAACGCGATCGGGATCTTCAGCGGATTCGCGGAGGCATCGACTCGTCTGATCGGGGTGGAGCCGGCCGGAGGGGCGGCAGTGGGCCGCGGCGTCCCTGGCATCGTCCACGGCATGCGCTCGTATCTGATGCAGGACGAGTTCGGACAGGTGGAGGAGGCGCACTCGATCTCCGCCGGCCTCGACTATCCAGGGGTGGGGCCGGAACACGCGCACCTCTCCGACATCGGTCGCGCCGAGTACCACCCCGTCAGCGATGCCGAGGTGATCGAGGCTTTCAAGCTGTTGAGCCGAACCGAAGGGATCATCCCGGCCCTCGAATCGGCACACGCCATCGCGTGGGTCTCCCGCGAGCGGAAGCGTCTGGCCGGGTCGACGGTCGTGGTGAACCTGTCGGGCCGTGGAGACAAGGATGTGGCTCAGATGATGGACATCCTCGGTCCGGAGCTTCAGGGCGGTACGCCCTCATCAGGACAGGGAGGTGGGTCGTGAGCGCCGCCGTGTACGGCGTGCTTGAGACCTCCTTGCGCGAGCGGCGCGAGCTCGGGGTCAAGAGCCTGGTCGTCTACCTGACGGGTGGGCTCCCGGGTTGGATGGACATGGTGCGGGCTGCCGCGGATGCCGGGGCCGACGCCATCGAGATCGGCATCCCGTTCTCCGACCCCGTCATGGACGGGCCGGTGATCCAGGAGGCCTCGGATCGGGCGCTAGCCGCCGGCGCGACGCCCCCGGGGATCCTGGCTGACGTCGCGACGCTCGACGCGGGGGTGCCGTTGGCGATCATGACGTACTACAACCTCGTCTACAGGTTCGGCCTGGAGCGCTTCGCCCGTACGGCTTCTGAGGCGGGCATCAGCGGCGTGATCCTTCCCGACCTTCCGTTGGAGGAGTCGGGGGAGTGGTGTGTCGCTGCCGATGCCGCCGGCATCGAGACCGTGATGCTGGCGGCGCCGACTGCTCCAGCGGAGCGGTTGCCGCGGGTGTGCTCGCGAGCGCGGGGGTTCGTCTACGGGGTCGGCTTGCTCGGAATCACCGGCGAGCGCGACTCGCTCGCGTCTTCTGCGCTAGACATCGCCCGTCGCCTGAAGGCGGTCACCGACGTTCCGGTGCTCGTCGGTGTGGGGGTGTCCACTCCCGCTCAAGCGGTCGAGGCGTGCGCGGTTGCCGACGGTGTGATCGTCGGATCGGCAGTCGTTCGGCGTGCGATCGAGGTCGGCACTGCTGAGAGCGTGGGGAGTCTCGTCGCCGAGTTTCGGGCCGCTCTTGACGCCAAATGCTGACAAAACCCCGGAAACACGGTAGAGTTACACCGTTGTAACTTCCTACACGTTGAACCCGGGAGGGTCACCACAATGAACAAGACTGAACTGGTCGAGACCATCGCCGTTCGCACTGACCTGTCCAAGAAGGACGTCGACCTAGTGCTCGGCGCTTTCTGGGACATCGTCGCCCAGACGGTGGCCAAGGGCAAGGACTCGGTCACGATCCCGGGTTGGATCAAGTTCGAGCAGGTCGAGCGTGGCGCCCGCACCGGCCGCAACCCCCAGACCGGCGAAGCGATGAAGATCGCCAAGTCCAAGGCGGTCAAGGTCACCGCCGGCGCGACGCTCAAGGCCATCGCCAAGGGCGACAAGCCTGCCCCCAAGTGATCCGGGCGCGGCGTGGCCGCGTAGCCGAACACTGAACGGTCGTCGAGGAGGAGCGGTTCGCCCGCTCCTCCTCGGCGCGTTTTTTCCGGACTCGTCCGGCTAGATGATTTGCTCCTAGTGGTCCGCCGTGTTCATGGTCCCGCTGCATCGGAACCGTGTGCATTTCGTGCCCTCCCAGGGCCGTTTCCGCACACGGTTCGCGCCGCGTTGTGCGGCCAGATGATGTCGAGCCGCTTGTGACGGTCCGTCCGTCGCCCCGACGGTGGCCACCGCCGGCCAGCGATCGACGGCAGCGATTGGTGGTGCGGGACGTAACGTCCTCTGGCACATCCAGCACCGATTGCCCGCATAAGGGAGGACGATCGGCTGGCCCCCACAGACGCATCCCTTGGAACTAATCATCTAGGTTCGGGCCATGGCTTCAGACACGACTCCCGCCGTTGGCGATTCCGCGCCGGCGATCGACCTGCCCGACCAGCACGAAGCGCCGTTCTCGCTCGAGGCGCAGGCGGGCAAGCACGTACTCGTGTACTTCTACCCGAAGGCTGACACGCCCGGCTGCACGACTCAGGCATGCGGGCTTCGTGACATCGCTTCCGACGTCGGCGACACCGTGATCGTCGGCATCAGCCCCGACAAACCGGCGAGGCTCGAGAAGTTCGACACCAAGTACGAGCTGGGGTTCACGCTGCTGTCCGACGTCGATCACGCCGTGGCGGAGGCGTACGGCGTGTGGCAGCTGAAGAAGAACTACGGCAAGGAGTACATGGGGGTAGTGAGGTCGGCGTTCCTCGTCGGGCCCGACGGTACGGTCAGCCATGCGTGGCCGAAGATCAGCCCGAAGGACACTCCGACGAACCTGCTGGCGGCGCTGGCGGAGGAATAGCCGGCCGTCGACACCGCTCCCGATCAGGGGCGGGGGTCAGGAGGGCGGACAGCTCCGAACTTCGCACGGTTGCGGGCGAAAGAACGCTCACGCCACGCGATGACCAGCGCAACAACGGCGACCGCGAGGAGGAGGCCCTGGCGGAGCCCGTCATGCCGATTGGGAACCTGGTTCGCGGACATCGGCTGGAAGGCTACGCTCTCCCGGCGGCCCGGGTGGCGGAATGGCAGACGCGGCGGACTCAAAATCCGCTGTCCGAGAGGGCGTGTGGGTTCGAGTCCCACCCCGGGCACCGCACGAGACGAGCCAGGTCCACCCGATGGTGCGGGCCGTGCGAGGTTTCAGCGGGACGGACAGTTCGACCGTATGAAAGACGAAGCTGGGCGTTGCCACTGATGAGTTCGACCGTGCTGAGCAATGGACTGGTGATTAACGCCTTTCCAGCTCGCCCGCGAGGATGGTGGGACAGAAGCGCGAGGGCGTGGGTAGCCCTGATCTTGCGATCGAAGGAGATCTGGGTGGATGTCGAGCAGCCCGACGTCCCGTGGATCGTCGGCAGTTCTCGTGCGCGGACGAGGCTGGGGTGAACCAGCTTGAGCAGGCTCTGACTAGCGGTTCCCAGCCGGTGGGCACCGGGCCAGCCTTGCGCCGACGGCGGTGGTCGGTCGCCTGGCCGGCAGTGGGTTGACGAGCTCACCGACGATCCGCTGGACAGCTTCAGGTTCATGGGCACGATCGAGTGCCGCGACCGACTGGGCGACGAGCTTGAGATCGGTAGCGACGGCGACCAGCCGGGGTCGCGGGACGGATACCGTTGGCGTCGTGTCCGTCGCTTCGAACTCGGACGAGCCCGTCGGTCTGACGGTGCTCCCGCCTGACGAGGCGTTGCTTCGCACACTCCCGGTCCCGACAGCCGAGGAGCTGGGGATCGAAGGCCTTACCGATGAGGAGTGGGACGCCTTCGAGCAGGCACTCGCCGCGAGGTGACCAACCTGTCGGTACCCGCGGTCGTCATCGACACGATGGCCGTCTCGGCGCTGGTGAACGCTTCCCGGCGTCCAGAGCTTGCCGCCGGGTACTAGTCGCTGATCGCCGGTCGCTCGATCAAGATCTCGTTCATTACCGTGACCGAGATGCGCTACGGCGCGCTTTGAGCCGGTTGGGGAGAGCTGCGCCGCCGAGGGCTTGAGCGAGATCTCGGGCGTTTCGTCGTGGTGCAGCCCGACGGTCCGCTAGTGGCCGTGTGTTCCGAGTTGCGGGCCTCATGTGAAGCGAAGGGCCAGGCTCTGGGACGGAAGGTTCACGAGGCCGATCGCTGGATTGCTGCAACGGCTGTCCGGCCCGGGGTCGAGCTCGTGTCCGACGATGGCGTCTTCCAGAACGTCGAGGGGCTGGTCGTTCGCTCGCGGCGCGATGGCTGACTCCGGCTCGATAGCGTCGCGGCAGACCGACTGAAGCGGCGAGGGACGCGATTCGACATCGGTCTCGGGCGGACGAACGAGCTGTGTCCCACCGACGGCCGTCACAGCGTGGTCACGCACTCCCCGGTACTCCTCGACCGTGGTCGTCGAAGTCGGACCCGCTACTCGTCGAACGCCCCGGGAACGCTGACGATGCGGGCGTTCCTTGATCAGACGGAAACGACGATGGCGTTGATCTCGCGCGTCGCGAGAAGGTGCCGAAGGTCGCCGGGATCACTCGTGAGGACCTGGTCGCCTGGTAGGGCCAGCTGAGCGAGGAGGGCGTCAACTACGTCGCTGGTCGAAGCCGAGGCGAGGAGTTCGCCCGCGGACTTGGCCTGATCGACATGGACCGGTCGAATGTCGACCATGGGAAGGTGCCGAGCAAGCTGCGCTTGCCGTGCGCCGTCGCGCCAGGCCTGACCGAGCACGGGCGCGACGGTGACAAGCTCGGCTCCGGCGCGTCGCCCGAGTTCTATGAGTGCGGCGACGCGTCGATCGTTTCGGTCGATGCCAATGAGTGCGCCTGCGTCGAGGACGAGGTTCACGCTGCGGTGCGGTCGGTCGTCGGTGGCAGGTACGGGATGCCGGATTCGGCAGCGATCGCGCGGAGCTCGTTCTCGTCGAACGCACCGTGGGTCGCCTGGTGCTCGATGAGCCAGGCGTCCACCAACCGTGACCGAAGCCAGCTCGCAAGGGCGTCGTTGACCACCGCGGAGAAGGGGACACCGGACGCTTCTGCGACTCGTTGGGCTGCACTTCGAACCTCGGCGGGGAGCGATACCGTGACTCGTTCCGTGGTGCTCATACTCTCGATCATAACCCCGTATGATCATCGTGGAGGTGACGTCGTCGGCGATCCGGCCGGGTCCGCGGGCCGGTGTTCGCCGCGTGGTTCAGCAGTCGGCCATGGCGCTCAAGGCTGCGCAGATCTGTTGGCGACCACCAACGCCCAGACTGCCGAGCCGCCTCGTGAGCACCGATTTCGGCACTGTTGTGAGGTTGTCGGAGGTGGCGACGCTGTCGTGGTCGATCCCCTCGTCCGCTCCTACGGGGATGCACGTGGGGATGGAGCGGATCGAGTTGGTCCGGGAGCGACGACGACGTGGTTGAGCACGTCGATGACTTCGTCGCGCGAGACGATGAGTACAGGACGTCGCTTCCGGTTCGGGGTTTCCATCAGCCAAGCTCTGCCTGGGCTACCAAGGTTCGGCCTCGGTCAAGGCGATGGCATACGCCAGGGCGAGTTCGTCATCGTCCTGCGTTTGGGGGTGCTCGCGGTACGAGGCTGCGATTCGGGCACCGGTTCGCTCCCGGTGGACGGTGTCGGCGAGGTGGTGGATGGCTTCGCGGATGACCGCTGAGCGGTTGTCTCCGACGCCCTGTTCGACGAGTCCATCGATCAGTGCGAGGTCGGCGTCGCTGAATCGTGTGGGTACCGGCGTTGTCGTACAGAACACTCTACGGAGAGTAGATAGCTCCTGGACAGGCGCTGTTTGGCGGTCCGTGCCCGACTGTCCGTTCGGCCTTGCCAGTCGGCCGGCGTTACGGCCCGTAGTGTCGTGACAGCACAAGGAGCCGACACGACATGATGCCCTTTCCGCCCGCCGACACTGTTGCCGACATCGAGCGAAACCTTGCCGACGTGCGCGGCCGGATCAAGTCGGCGGCAATACGGGCTGGGCGCGATCCTGCTGAGGTTCGCCTCCTGCCCGTCACCAAGACGCTTCCCGTCGAGCGACTTCGCTCGGCCGCAGCAGCGGGATGCACCGAGTTCGGCGAGAACAAGGTCCAGGAGGCGAAACGCAAGCACGCCGAGCTGGCCGACCTCGACGTCAAGTGGTCGGTGATCGGCCACCTCCAGACCAACAAGGCGAAGGACGTCGCTACCTTCGCTGCTGAGTTCCAGGCGCTGGACAGCGTGCGGGTTGCCGAGGCGCTCGATCGACGCCTCGCTCAGACCGGGCGTACCCTCGACGTGTTCGTGCAGGTGAACACGTCGGGCGAGGAGTCCAAGTTCGGCCTGAGCCCCGAGGACGTCCCCGCGTTCCTCTCCGAGCTGCCGGCGTTCGGCTCACTCCGGGTTCAGGGGTTGATGACGCTCGCCCTCTTCTCGCCGGACACCGAGCGCGTGCGGGCGTGTTTCCGGCTGCTGCGCGAGTTACGTGACCGGGCCCGAGACGAGACGCCGGGGCTGATCGGTCCAGGAGGCCTGTCGATGGGGATGTCGGGAGACTTCGAGCTCGCCGTGGAGGAGGGCTCGACCTGTGTGCGGGTCGGCCAGGCCATCTTCGGAGCGCGGGCGACGCCCGACAGCCACTACTGGCCGCCGACGGTCTCAGATGGCCCTACGTGATGCGGCACCTCGGACCCGGCTGCGGCGTCGCGAGGCAGCGGGCGCTACCTTCATGGGTCCGTAACTGAGGGATCGAGATGACCAAGACCAACCCAGGCAACTTCTTCGAGGACTTCCGGCTCGGCCAGACGATCGACCACGCCACTCCGCGGACGATCACCGAGGGCGACCGGGCGTTGTACGGCTCGCTGTACCCCACTCGGTTCGCGCTGCCGTCCTCCGCTGCGTTCGCTGCGTCGTGCGGCCTCACTCCCGCTCCGGTGGAGGAGTTGATCGGGTTCCACATCGCGTTCGGCAAGACCGTCCCCGACGTGTCGCTCAACGCCGTCGCGAACCTCGGCTACGCCGAGTGCCGGTTCCATCGGCCCCTCACGCCGGGCGACACGTTGCGCACCCGCTCGGAGGTCATCGGCCTCAAGGAGAACTCCAACGGCAAGTCCGGCGTCGTGTACGTGCGCTCGACGGCGACCGACCAGCACGGCACGGTGGCCATCGACTGGGCACGTTGGGTGATGGTGCACAAGCGCGACCACTCCGCACCCGCCCCCGAGACGGTCGTCCCCGATCTTGCAAGCGTCCTCGCCGCCGACGACCTCATCGTTCCGGCCGGCCTCGACTTCACCGCTTACGACTTTGCTGCTGCCGGTGAACCGCATCGCTTCGGCGACTACGAGGTGGGGGAGCGGATCGACCACGTCGACGGTGTCACCCTCACCGATGCCGAGCACATGATGGCCACCCGACTCTGGCAGAACACGGCGAAGGTGCACTTCAACACCGAAGCCCGCCCCGACGGACAACGCCTGATCTACGGCGGCCACATCATCTCGATGGCCCGAGCCCTGTCGTTCAACGGTCTAGCCAACGCCCAGATGATCGCGGGGATCAACGCCGGAGCGCACACGTCGCCCGCCTTCGCCGGCGACACCGTCTACGCGTGGTCCGAGGTCCTCGACAAGGCCGAGACCACGGCGCCGGGCGTCGGGGCGCTCCGACTGCGACTCGTCGCCACCAAGGGCCGCGACGAGTCGATGACGCTTCGTGGCGAGGACGGCAAGTACGCACCGGGCGTCCTGCTGGACCTCGACCTGTGGACGTTCTGCCCCTTGTAGAACTCTCGTCCCAAGTGAACAGGTGAGGCACACAGGGAACAGGTCCCGCGGCGCGCCGAGGGGCGCGGCGGCCTTCGTTCTCCGTCAATACTGGTCGGATGTCATCGACACCCTCGCCGACCCGCCAACTCACCGCAGGCTCAACTCGTGTCACCCTGTTCGACCCGTTCGCCGGCCCACCCCGTATCAACAGTGCACGCCGTGTCGGGGTGCGGCCGGGCACCGAGTTGATCCATCCGCTTGCCGTTACCGGTGAGCGGCCGCTCCGCTTCGAGGTCGACGGGCTACCCGAGGGGCTGACCGCAGACGCCGACGGCATCCTTCGAGGCACCGCCCCCGGCGAGCCCGGCGATCACGAGATTCGGGTGCGTGTGTCGAACGCCGTGGGAACCAGTGAGGCGACGGTGCAGATCTGCGTCGGATCGGTGCTCGCACTCACGCCACCCATGGGCTGGAACAGCTGGAACGTGTACGGCGAGAGGGTGACCGCCGAGGTGATAGTCAAGACAGCGGAGCAGATGGTCGCCAACGGGATGCGCGATCTCGGCTACCAGTACGTCAACATCGACGATCACTGGCATGCCGACTCCCGAGCCGACGATGGTGCGCCGCTCGCCAACCCGGACACCTTTCCCGGTGGGATCCGTCCGGTCGCCGACGCGCTCCACGCGCTCGGGCTCAAGCTCGGCATCTACTCCGACGCAGCGCATCTCACGTGCGGCAAATGCTTCGGCGGGTTCGGCTACGAGAAGATCGACGCCACGTCGTACGCCGCGTGGGGAGCCGACCTGCTCAAGTACGACTACTGCTACGCGCCCCGCGACCGGGCGAGCGCCAAGGCCCGCTACACCGCGATGTCCCAAGCGTTGAAGGCGACCGATCGATCGATCGTGTTCAGCGTCTGCGAGTGGGGTCGACGCAAGCCGTGGCTCTGGGCGAAAGACGTCGGCGGGTCCTATTGGCGGACCACGCTTGACATCTTCGACACGTTCAGCTGGCTCTTCTTCGGTGTGCGCGGGATCGCCCACCGCAACCTGAAGCTGGCGGACTACGCCGGCCCAGGCGCTTGGAACGACCCGGACATGCTGCTGATCGGCAACCGCGGACGCGGGCACGTCACCAGCCGGTTGAAGATCGGGCCGAAAGGTCGGTCAACCATCAAGCTGCGAGGACTCGACGACGCCGAGGCGCTCTCGCACATGACCTTGTGGGCGATGATGGCCGCCCCGCTGCTCGCGTCGCACGACTTGGCGACAGGCAACGACCTCGACACCGCGCTGCTCACCAACCCGCACGTGCTGGCGGTGAACCAGGATGGGTTGGGTCAGCAGGGGCGCAAGGTCCGCTCGGCTCCGGGTGTCTGGCAGCTCGTCAAGCCGCTGGCGAACGGTGGGGTTGCGATCTCGTTCACCAACGTCACACGCATGCCCCGTACCGTCGAGGCCGACATCTCAGGGCTGGTTCCCACCGGGGAACTGATGGTGATCGACGCGTGGAGCGGCGAGGAACTCGGAGATGTGCGTTCGCTCGCGGCGAAGCTCGGACGCCACGAGTCGGTGATGTACGTAGCTCGACCTGTCGGCGCAGCTACCGCCTGACCCGCGCTAAGGCTGCCGGCGCTCGCTCAGAGCGCCGACCCGCGCACCCCGAGGCGATCGGTCAGGTGATCGGTCAGCCGCGTCGCCGCCCAGATCGTCAGGAACATCACGACCGACGGAATGAGGCTGATGTGGGGGGCGGTCTCGAGAAGCGCCTTGCCATCTCCGATGATCGCACCCCAACTGGTCGCAGGCTGGTCGACCGACAGCCCGATCAGCGCCAGGCCGCCCTCGGCGGCAACGGCTCCGGCGAACCCGAGGCCGACGAACACGAACGCGAACGGCAAAAGGTTGGGGAGCACCTCTCTCAACAGCACCCGCGAGTGCGTTGCCCCCAGCGCCTTGGCGGCGACGACGTACTCGCGCTGGATCAACGACAGCGACTGGATGCGGCTGACGAGCGCAACCATCGGGATCGCTCCGACGGTCAGCGCCGCCCACACTGCGAACATCGTGCGCCCGAGAGCAGCGACGAAGCTGATGGCGAGCACCAAACCCGGCAGGGCGACCATCGCGGCGCTGAAGAGTGTGACCGCCGCGTCGACCTTGCCGCCGACATAGGCCGACACCATGCCGATGCCACCGCCGATCACCAGAGCGGCGAGGACCGACCCCACCGACACGAAGATCGACGTGCGGGCTCCGGCGACCACGCGTGACAGGAGGTCGCGGCCGATCTGATCGTTGCCGAGCAAGTGAGCGGAGCTCGGCTTGGCGGCGGACCGATCGTCGGCAGCTTTCTGGAAGTCGCACCCCGGTTGGGCGATGAGCCGGTACTTCCCGTCGACCACGACCGGACTGCCGCTGGCGTCGAGCTCGCGTTTGGGCTGCTTCGTGGTGCACTCGCCTTGCGCGGTCGGGTCCTGCAGAGGGAGTAGCGGACCGAACACCGCAGCGAACCCGATGATGGCGAGCCAGATGATCGCGACCCACTCGGCGACGCGGAGACGGTGAGATCCCTTGTCAGCCATGGGCGATCCGAGGGTCGGCCAACCTCGCGACGAGATCAGCGATCAGCGTCACCACCGCGAACCCCACGGCGATGGTCGTCGAGACGCCGAGCAGCACGGGAACGTCGGCTGTGACCGCAGCGGCGGTCAGCGACGTTCCGAGACCCGACGGGAATGCGAAGAGCCTCTCGATCAGGATCGATCCGCCGAGCAGTGCACCGAACTGGAGACCGACCATCGGGATGAGTGAAAGGGAGGAAGGCCGGAACGCGTGGCGGGTGAGGATGGCGGCCGAACGGAGACCCTTGGAGCGTGCCGTGACGATGAAGTCCTCCCGCAGCGTCGCGGCAACGTCGGATCGAAGGACTCGGGTGTAGACGCCGATCATCGGCACAGCGAGCGACAACGCCGGAAGGAAGCACTGGCGCAGGTTGTCGAGGGGGTTGTCGAAGAACGAGACATACGCGGCGGCCGTCGCGGGAAACAGGTCGAGTTGCACCGCGAACACCATGATCAGAACGAGCGCGAGCGCGAACCCCGGATACGAGACGAACGCCGTCGCGACGAAGGTCACCACCTTGTCGGGCCAACGACCCTCACGGGCCCCCGCCCACAGGCCGAGCGGAATGCTGGCCGCCAGGGCGATCAGTTGGGCCAGGATCACCAGTTCGAGGTTGACGGGGAGCGCCCGGCCGATGCCCTCGGCCACGTCGTCGGTCGAGTCGAGATAGCTCGTTCCCAGCTCGCCTCTGACCGCGTTTGACAACCAGTCGCCGTACTGGACGATCAACGGTCGGTCGGTGCCCAGCTCAGCGGCCAGCTCGGAGCGAACCGACGGCGATGAGACGTCGAGGCTGCGCGCCGCGCCAACCACGTCGACCGGATCCCGGCTGACTCGGAGCAGGAAGAACGTGACGAACGAGACGAACAGGGCGACCCCGACGACTGCCGCCAGTCGCGTGAGGACGAACCGGCCCGCCGCGAGCATCTAGCCCTGCTTCAACCAGATGCGGTCGACGTCGACCTCGGTCGGCCAGAACCGATCCGACGTCCGAACGCCCTGGACCTCTTTGCGGGCGACGGCAGCGACCTGGCTGAACAGCAGCGGGACGTACGGTTTGTCCTTCACGACCGCGTCGCTGACCTTCTGGAAGATCTCGGTGCGCTCGGCCAAGTCGACGGCCTTCTGCTCCTGGTCGAACAGCGCGTCGATCTCGGGGTTGGAGTACTTGGCGACGTTGGGCCCGCGGCCCGTCACCAGGTAGTTGGAGAGGTCGGCGGGGCTGGCGTCGATCGGGGGGACACGCGAGCAGGCCAGGTCCCAGCTCCCACCGCCACCGAGAACCTGAGCGGCGTACTCGCCGACGTCGAGGAAGGTCAGGGTTGCGTCGAATCCCGCTTCCTTGAGTTGGTTGACCGCCACGGGGAGGAGTGCCTCCGCCTCGGGGATCTTGGCGCACACGATCTTGATCTTGAGGGCGTCGTCGCCGAGCCGCGCCTTGATCGACTCCACCATCTCCTTGGCTTTGTCGAGGTCGCGGTCGGGGAACTCGCCGGTGATGTCGAAGGTGAACTCGTCGGTGAAGAAGCTGAACGCCGGCACGCTCGCCGACTCGGCGTAGGACTGGGCCAGCGCCTCGCGATCGACGGAGAGGGCCAGAGCGTCGCGGACTTCCTGGTCCGATGCGGGGCCGGAGCGGGTGTTGGCGATGACGAGCGTGGTCCCACCGGCACCGGAGCGATCGACGGTGAACTCGTCGTCGGCGCTCACGAGGTTGAGCGTCGGCCCGTCGAGCACCTCCATGACCTGGATCTCGCCCTTGCGGAGTGCTGCGAGCCTCACTGAGGGGTCGGAGATGGGGGCCAGGCGGATCCCGTCGAGGTAGGGGAGCGCCTTGCCCGCTTCGTCCTTGCGCCAGTAGTTCTCGTTGCGCTCGAACTGAAGCGCGGCGCGGTCGGTCAGCTTGAACGGGCCGGTGCCGACTGGCTCCGCGTTACGGTCGTAGCCGGGCTTCAGTGTCGCCGGGGAGGCAATAGCGTCGGTCAGGCGGGTCTCGTCGAGGCGCGTCCGGGCCTCGGTGAGCGTGACCTGAACGGTCATGTCGTCGGTCGCCTCGAAGGTCATCCCCTCGTAGGAGGCGGCGCACTTGCAGTTCGCCGGATCGGCGCGGAACCGGTAGGACTCAACGACGGCTGCGGCGTTGAGGGGGGTGCCGTCGGTGAACGTGACGCCCTCGCGGAGCTTCGCCGTCCACACCGTGTAGTCGTCGTTGTGCTCGACCGACTCCGCGAGGAGCGGAACCGAGCCGCCGTCGGCGCCGAGTGCGGTGAGCCCTTCGTACATCATCGAGAACGTGTAGTCGGTGGCGGAATCGATCGCGCCCCCGTTGTTGCCGACGAAGTCGATGGTCGCCGGGTTGGCTTCGACCCCGATGACGACCTCGCCGCCGGTCGTGACGTCGTCACCGGTCGCCGGCGCGGTGGTCGTCGTTGCCGCCGTGGCATCCACGCTGTCGGCGGCCTCGTTGCCGCCACAGCCCGACGCGATCACCAGCGCTGCCGCCGCCATCGCCGCGAACCTGGCCTGTCGCCCAAAAACGCATTCCGTCATCCTTCGTCGTCAGTGCCCGATTCGGGTCGGCAGGGATGATAGCCCGCTGGCAACGGCGGTCACCCGCCTACGATGTCGCCGCCGCGCCGACCAGACGAGTGAGGTGTGAACGGCATGGGAGAGCGAACGATATGACGACGGGGACACTGGACAAGGCGGCGTTTGGCGACGATTTCACCTGGGGCGTGGCGTCGGCAGCGTTCCAGGTCGAGGGCGCACCCGACGCCGATGGGAAGGCTCCGTCGATCTGGGACGACCTCGCCCGTCGGGGAAAGATCCCCGGTGTCGGGGCCGATCAGGGCATCCGCTACTACGACCGATACAAGGAGGACCACGAGCTCATCGCCTCTCTGGGCTTCGGTGCCAACCGGATCTCCTTGTCCTGGCCCCGCCTGATGGGCAACGGCCGCGGCCCGTGGAACCCCAAAGGGGCGGCGTTCTACGACCGCGTGATCGACAACATGCTCGAAGTCGGCCTCGAGCCCTGGGTCACCGTCTACCACTGGGACATGCCGCTCGAGTTGTGGAAACGGGGTGGATGGTGCCGGCGCGACATCATCTCGGAGTTCGCCGATCTCGCCGAGCGGTGCGCCGAGCACTTCGGCGATCGGGTGAAACGCTGGATGGTCTTCAACGAGCCCACCAGCATCGTTGGGCACCTGCTCGTTGGTATGACGCACGGGCGTCGCGGGTTCCACTACGACGCGATGCTGCGCACCACCCACCACATCAACCTCGCCGGGGCCGAGGCCGGTCGCCGGATGCGGGCAGTGCTGCCGAGCGATGCACAGGTTGGAACGACCCAGGTGCTCAGCGTGGTGCACCCCTATGAGCCGACCGACGAACGGACCGTCCGACGAAAGCGGGCGATCGAGGCGGTGTTGTGCGACATACACATCGATCCGGCCGGTGGTCGTGGCTACCCGTTCGACGCGGCGAAAGCCCTGCTGCCGATGCGTCGTCACATCCGCGACGGGGACCTCGAAGCGGCGGAGTTCCGCTACGACTTCATGGGCCTGCAGTGTTACGGGCCGTTGGTGGGCCTCAAGCCGATGCCGGTCATCGGCCCGATTCCGACGAACAACATCACGACGGCCGAGTTTCGGATGCAGTCGGCGATCGGGATTCCGCAGGACCCCGATGCCATGTTGTGGGCGCTGCGGAAGTACGCCCACCATCCGGCGGCGGATCGCCTGGTGATCACCGAAGGCGGTTTCGGTGGCAACGACCGCCTCGAAGCGGACGGATCGGGGGTAAGAGACGACGTTCGCGTGTGGACGCACCGACGGAACCTGCAAGCGGTGCTCACCGCACGAAGCGAGGGTGTGCCCGTCGACGGCTACTTCGCATGGTCCTATGCGGACAACGTCGAATGGTTCTTCGGTCGTGGTCCCCGGTTCGGCCTCGTGTACGTCGACTATGAGGACGACTACCGGCGGATCCCCAAGGATTCGGCGTTGTGGTTCCGGGAGATGCTCGCCGGGAGCTGAATCTGGCCGGCGGCGACCTCAGTGGGCGGCAGCGGGTTCGCCATCGGCGTCGTGTTTCATGAACGGCAACTTGGTCACGATGGTCGCCACCAGGAACCCGACGGCGAGGCCGACGACGGCGGACGCTGCGGTGTTCACCAGCCAACCGAGCACGCCGCCCACGCCGGCGATGTCGTGTACCGGTTCCTCGAGGGCGTGGACGAGTTCCTCCGGTCCGTGCCAACCGAGCTCGTACGCCCCGACGATCAGGATGTGACCGCCGACCCAGAGCATCGCCGCGATGCCCACCGTGGAGAGCAGGGCGAGGACCTTGGGCATGCCCTCGACGAGCAACCGGCCGACTTTCGCAGCTCCCGCCTTACCCGTCTCGACCATACGTAGCCCGACGTCATCCATCTTCACGATCAGCGCGACGGCGCCGTAGACGACAGCGGTGATCGCGACGGCAACGATCGCGAGAATCACGACCCGCGACACGATCCCCTGGTCCCCTCCGTCGAGCACGTCTTTGAGCGCGATGACCATGATCTCCGCCGAGAGGATGAAGTCGGTGCGAATCGCTCCGGCGACGGTTTTCTCCTCGTGCGCCTCGGTGAGGTCGACGACCTCGGACTCGTCGTCGTGCTCCGGTCCGTGCGTCAGTCGGTGGTGGAGCTTCTCGGCACCTTCGAAGCACAGGAACGTGCCGCCGAACATGAGCACGATCTCGACGAGCATCTCCGAGATCGCGCTGAGCAGCATCGCTGCGGGGAGGATGAACACCAACTTGTTGCGGAGCGACCCCTTCGCGATCCGGCCGATGATCGGCAGCTCCCGTTCGGCCGCGAGTCCGCGCACGTAGTTCGGAGTCACCGCAGCGTCGTCCACGACGACGCCTGCGGACTTCACGCTCGCACGGGCCGCGGCGGCACCGACATCGTCGATCGATGAGGCGGCCAGCTTGGCCAGCGCGGCGATGTCATCCAACAGGCCGACCAGGCCACCTGCCATCTCGTCCTCCGTACAGGGGTGTGGGGAGCGAGACGCTAGCGGGCGCACCTCGGTTCGAACGAGCGCCGCAATCGAGTTGCTGGTAGCTTTCTGCTCCCGGGTTTCGGTCTGGCTGGCGGGGAGCGGGAAGGGATGACCATGGCCGAGTCGAGGTTCGTCGATATTCAACGGACGATTACGTCGGCCGGCACAGTCGTGTCGGTCCGAGGCGAACTCGACGTGCACGCGTGTCCGCAGTTCCGTCGGACACTGATCGCCGGAGTGGTGACCGGCGGGGTCATCGAGGTCGATCTCTCGGAGGTGACGTTCGTCGACTCGGCGGCCCTCAGCGCGCTGGTCGACGGCCGCACGATCGCGGCGCAGTACCGGGGCGAGCTTCGCCTGTCGGCTGTCGGTCCTACGGTGGCTCGGCTGCTGTCTGCTGCCGGAGTGGACGGGCTCTTTCCCTCGCAGGCGGTCGTGGCGTAGGTCGCCGAACGCCAAAATTGTTGAATGCCCTGGAAAATGCCGAGACCCTCCGGGGCTGGAGTGCCGGAGGGTCTCGAGGCAGGCTCACGACGTCGGAGAGGGATCCGTTGACTGTCGCAACGGCGTACTACCCGCTTTCGGTTGGGGTGATACACGAAGTCAGGTGACAGCCGCCGCACGTCGGGCACGACCGCGGCGGTTTCTTCTACTCGACTGGGCGGCTGGCGCTCGGCTCCTAGACTCGGAGCGTGTCATGGCTCATCGAACGCCGTCTCCGCTCGGTTGGCCGCCGATTGGCCCAAGCCCGGGAGGAACTCGCCATCGCCGAGGAGCAGCTGGTTCATTTCGCTGACGAGGCGTCCGATGCCGAGTTGCGCTCGATCGTCAGCGAGGCTCCCGGCGAAGCGCTCGACGGCCGGAGCGCTCGCCGTCACAGCGACGCTATGGCGCGGCATCGTGACGAGCTCCGTGAGCGCATCACCCGACTCGAAACGGCACAGGACCTGTTGTTGGATCAGCTGTCCGCGAGGAGTGGATCGTGACCACAGTCGCCGATGATCGCGCCGCACCTCCGCTTCGGGTCGTCGTTGCCGAGGACGACGCGATCATCCGCATGGACCTGTGCCTGATCCTCCAGGAGGAGGGCTACGAGGTCGTCGGGGACTGCGGCCGCGGTGACGAGGTCGTAGCGCTCGTTCGTGAGCGACGTCCCGACGTCGCGATCCTCGACGTGAAGATGCCCGGGCTCGACGGCATCACTGCCGCCGGCGAGATCGCATCGGAACGGCTGTGCGCGGTCGTGCTCCTCACCGCGTTCAGCCAGCGGAAGCTCGTGGAGTCGGCTCGCGACGCCGGCGTCATGGCCTACCTGGTCAAGCCGTTCCAGCGCGAAGAACTGGTGCCGGCCATCGAGCTGGCTGTCGGTCGCTTCAGCGAGCTGGTGGCGTTGAGCAGGCACGCCGCGTCGATGGAAGAGCAACTCGAGGTTCGCAAGCTCACCGATCGTGCCAAAGCGCGATTGATCGCGGATCACGAGATGAGCGAAGAACTGGCGTTCAAGTTCCTCCAACGTGCATCGATGGACCGTCGCATCCCGGTGCGGCAGGTCGCCGAAGCGGTGCTCGCCGGCGAGTTGACCCCCTGAGTCGGCGAGGATTCGTCGTCGGATCCACCGTCAGAGGCGTCGCGTAGTGTGAGCGCGATGCCGACCCTGATGCTCATCGATGGCAACTCGCTGACCTACCGGGCGTTCTTTGCCTTGCCATCGGACATGGCGACGGCGTCGGGCCAGGTCACCAACGCCGTGTTCGGATTTACGTCGATGCTCATCAACCTGGTGCGCGATCACCAGCCCGACCTGCTCGCCGTCACGTTCGACCGCCCGGAGCCGACGTTCCGTCACGAGATGGTCAGCACCTACAAGGCAAACCGGGAAGCCAGCCCGGACATTCTGCGACAGCAGATGGGGCTCGTCCGTCAGCTCGTCGAAACGCTGGAGATCCCGGTCCTCGAACAGGCCGGAGTCGAGGCCGACGACATCATCGCAACCCTCGCGACGAGCGCCGCGGAAGACGGGATCGACACGATCATCGTGACCGGCGACCGCGATAGCTACCAGCTGGTCGCAGACCCCCACATCAAGGTGCTCTACAACCGTCGAGGCGTCAGCGACTACGCCTTCTACGACGAGGCCGGCATCCTCGAGCGCACCGGGGTCCGACCCGATCAGTACGTGTTCTACGCGGCGCTTCGAGGCGACCCGTCCGACAACCTGCCCGGGGTTGTCGGCGTCGGCGAGAAGACCGCCGCCAAGTTGGTGAACACCTACGGCGATCTCGACGGCATCTTCGCCAACGTCGACGCTCAGACGCCCAAGCTCAGATCCAACCTGATCGAGCACGAGGCCCAGGCCCGCTCGAACGTGTCGATGATGACGCTCAGGCGCGACGTCGAGCTTCCTGTCGGCCCGAGCGACCTCGTGCAGGGTCAGTTCGACAACGAAGCGGTCGTCGACTTCTTCAAGTTCCTGGAGTTCGGTTCGCTGCTGGGCCGGTTCGGTGAGGCGTTCGGGTCCCAGGGGGCCGTGTCGGCAGCGGCGCAGCGAGAGGTCCTGGTCGCGGAGGTCATCGAGCTGACCGAGCGGTCAGACGTTGACGACCTGTTCTCGTCGCTGACATCCGGCGCGGAGCCCTTGGCGGTCGCGGCGGGATGGGCAGGTGAGCCCGGTCGTTCGGCGCTCTCCGGACTCGCTGTTGTGGTCGACGCCTCCATGGGTGCGGTGCAATGGATCCCCGCGGGTCTGCTCGACGTCGCAGGGGACGCGTTCGACGCGCTGCTCGCCGACGGACCACCGCTGGTCTGCCATGACGCCAAGGCGCTGATGCGACACCTGCTCGGCGCCGGACGGCCCTTGCCGCGGCTCCACGGCGACGTGAAGATCGCCGCCTACCTGCTCGATCCTGCCGACACTCGGCATAGCGTTGCCGAGCTCCTCGACCGGTACACCGGGTACGAGTTGGCCGAGGGGGGGAGCGTGAGCTCAGGCCAGCTCGACTTCGACGGCACCAGCGAATCCGAGTCCGCGGCACCGGCGCGCGAGGCGCTGGGCGTGGCATTCGTGGTGGGTCCGATCACTGATGCGCTCGAGGCGCAGGGCCTCAGCGTGCTGGCCCACGAGATCGAGTATCCGCTGATCGCAGCGCTCGCACGGATGGAGCATCTCGGCATCGGCGTCGATCGAGTCGAGCTCGAGCGCCTCAACGAACACTTGGTCGCCGAGGTGGAGCGACTGCGAGCGCTGATCATTGCCGACGCCGGCGGGGAGGAGTTCAACGTCAACTCCACACAACAGCTGAGGACCGTGCTGTTCGAGCAGCTGGGTCTCACCGCGCAGAAGAAGACCAAGACCGGCTACTCCACCGACGCGGCCTCGTTGGAGAAGTTGCGCGGTCAACACCCGATCGTGGATCACCTGCTGGAGTACCGCGAGGTCGAGAAGCTGCGCGGCACCTACGGCACGGGGCTTCTGGCCGAGATCGCCGCCGACGGCCGGATCCACGCCACGTTCAACCAGACAGTTGCCCGAACGGGACGCCTCAGTTCGGACGCGCCCAATCTGCACAACATCCCAGTACGGTCCGAGGGCGGTAGGCAGTTCCGCAAAGCGTTCGTGCCGGCGCCGGGCATGGTGTTCCTGATCGCCGACTACAACCAGATCGAGCTGCGGTGCATCGCCCACCTGGCCAACGATCCGGGCCTTGTCGAGGCCTTCACGAGCGGGCAGGACATCCACAACCAGACGGCCGCCCGCGTGTTCGGAGTGGAGCCCGATCAGGTCACGTTGGAGATGCGGTCGAAGGCGAAGATGGTCTCCTACGGACTGGCCTACGGCATGGAGGCGTACGGCCTCGGTCAGCGGCTGTCGATCCCGACCAAGGAGGCCCAGCAGATCCTCGACGCGTACTTCGAGGCGTTCCCCTCGGTGAAGGCGTACATGGACCGCACCGTGGAGGAGGCGCGCGAGCGGGGATACACGGAGACACTCTTCGGCCGTCGCCGCCGGATCCCCGAGTTGGCGTCGGGGCAGCGCAACGTGCGGATGGCGGGGGAGCGCCAGGCGATGAACGCCGGTATCCAGGGGCTCGCGGCCGACATCTTCAAGGTCGCGCTGGTTCGAATCGATACCGCGTTCGAGCAGGCAGATCACGGTGCCCGCCTCATCCTCCAGGTCCACGACGAGGTGATCTGCGAGGTCGCTCCCGAACACCTCGAGCCGGTGCAGGCCGAGGTCCTGGCCATTATGCGCGGAGCGTTCGAGATGAACGTCCCGCTCGAGGTCAACGTGGCGACGGGCGACAGCTGGGCCGCAGCCAAGGGCTGATGACCGACAACCCGCCTGAGTGCGAGTCACACGAGCACTGGTTCGAACCCCTGGCCGAGCACATGGGACCGGCCTACCTGCGGTATTCGTTCACGATGGGCACCGAGCAGGAAGTCGACTTCCTGGTGCGCGAGCTCGACCTCCGACCGGGCATGCGGGTGCTCGACGTCGGTTGTGGACCCGGCCGTCACGCGAACGCGCTGGCGCATCGTGGGATCGAGACCGTCGGAGTCGACATCTCCCAGCGGTTCGTCGACGTCGCAACGGCCGCATCGGTTCCCGGTGCGAGTTTCGTGAGGGGCGACGCCCGCGCCCTGACGTTCGATGCCGAGTTCGATGTCGCCATCTCACTCTGCCAGGGGGCGTTCGGCCTCGGAGGAGCCCCGGTGTCGGGCGATCCCAACAACCTGGCCAACGACCAGGCGGTGCTTGAGGGCATCCGGCGGGCTTTGCGGCCGACTGGTCGCGTCGCGGTGTCGGCGTTCAGCGCCTACTTCCAGGTCAAATGGCTCGAGGACCAGGACCGGTTCGACGCGGCGACGGCGGTCAACCACGAGACGACCGAGGTTCGCGACGACGCCGGGGTCGCAGTGTCGGCCGATTTGTGGACCACCTGCTACACGCCACGGGAGCTGCGGATGCTGGCGGAACGGGCCGGTCTCGTTGTCGACGACATCAGTTCGGTGACGCCGGGGGAGTACGCCCGTCGCCCGCCCACCGTCGATCTCCACGAGTTCCTCCTCCTCGCCCACCGCCCCTGACTCGCCCGCAAGCTCGTTCTGTCCTGCGAGAGCACCACCCGGGTGGTGCTCTCGCAGGACAGAACGAGCGGGGCGGAGTCGGCGCTTTCAAAAGTCGGTCGGGACGCCTAGCCTGTTGCGTTGCTTCCGCCCTGGGCAACCGCCCGGGCGGGGGAGCGTGTCCCATCCCTCTCATCCCTGTAGGCCTACCAAGTGTCAGATACCACCCCAACTGTCGACGAGTACGAAGCGAACCCCGAGGCGACCGACCCGGTCGGTCAGGAGTTCGAGTACCGCCAGATCGTCGACTACGACGTCTCCGACGACGACCTCGAAGCGCTCTACGCCGGGTCGATGAAGGGCGTCGACGACGGCCAGCTCGTCACCGGCACCGTCGTTAAAGTCGATCACGACGAGGTCCTCCTCGACATCGGCTACAAGTCCGAGGGCGTCATCCCCTCCCGCGAGCTGTCCATCCGCAACGATGTCGATCCCCACGAGCTGGTCTCGATCGGCGACGAGGTGGAGGCACTGGTCCTCACCAAGGAGGACAAGGAAGGTCGCCTGATCCTCTCCAAGAAGCGGGCTCAGTACGAGCGTGCATGGGGCCAGATCGAGAAGATCAAGGATGCCGAAGGCGTGGTGTCGGGTCCGGTCATCGAGGTCGTCAAGGGCGGTCTCATCGTCGACATCGGCCTCCGCGGCTTCCTGCCGGCGTCGCTCGTCGAGCTCCGCCGCGTGCGCGACCTCCAGCCGTACGTCGGCCAGACGCTCGAAGCGAAGATCATCGAGCTCGACAAGAACCGCAACAACGTCGTGCTCAGCCGCCGTGCGTGGCTCGAGGAGACCCAGAAGGAACAGCGCGACGAGTTCCTCACCAACCTCAAGCCGGGCGAGCGACGCCGCGGTGTCGTGTCGAGCGTCGTCAACTTCGGTGCGTTCGTCGACCTCGGCGGCATGGACGGGCTCGTCCACGTCTCGGAGCTGTCGTGGAAGCACGTCGACCACCCCGGTTCGGTCGTTCAGGTAGGTGACGAGATCGAGGTCGAGGTGCTCGAGGTCGACATGAGCCGCGAGCGCATCAGCCTCTCGCTCAAGGCCACCCAGCAGGACCCGTGGCAGGAGTTCGCCTCCAACCACCAGGTCGGCGAGCTGGTCTACGGCCGGGTCACCAAGCTGGTGCCGTTCGGCTCGTTCATCCAGGTAGGCGACGGCATCGAGGGTCTCGTGCACATCTCGGAGATGTCGGCGCATCACGTCGACCTTCCCGAGCAGGTCGTCACGCCGGGCGAGGAACTGTGGGTCAAGATCATCGACCTCGACCTCCAGCGTCGTCGCATCAGCCTGTCGATCAAGCAGGCTGCCGAGGGCGGCATCGTGGCGGCGGAGTACCAGGAGCACTTCGGTGAGCACGCCTACGACGACGAGGGCAACTACATCGGTGGTGCCATCGATCCCGAGGCGACCTCGGAAGGTCAGGAGGCGTGGGAGCAGTACTACGCCGAGCATGGCTTCCAGGCTGACGGCGTGACGCCGATCGACGCCCCGGCAGCGGGCGACGCCGAATCGGCTGAGGAGCCTGCCGCCGACTAGCCGTCCGAACGGCCCGGTTCGATCGACGACGCCCCGCTCCGGCGGGGCGTCGTCGCGCGTCGGGGAGGCTCTCGGGACGATCGCCGGATCTCCGGCTCGGAAGAAAGTTGCACGAAACCCTCAGTCCGGGTGCGGTTCCTGCCGACGAACAACGTGGCCGACAAAAGCCGGGGTCCGCTGCATAGCGGGGGACTCCCTGTTTCGTCGGCCGATCGCTCATCATTGTCAGGATCGAGGTCGTCGTGAGTTCTCGGAGAACGCTCATTCTCGTCGGTGCGCTGGTTGCGGGTGCGGTTGCCGCGCTGCTGATCTTCCAGTACGTCGGAGGAATCGAAGAGAAGGCGCAAGGCAACGCTCAAGTCGTCAGCGTCGTGATCGCGAAAGCGCCGATCGAAAAGGGGGCGTCGGCCGACGACCTCATCAACACCCAGGCGGTCGACATCGGCGAGCGACGCCAGTCCGAGCTTCCGGCGAACGCCGTGATGCGTCCGGAGGAGATCAAGGGCCAGCTCGCCCAGTTGAAGATCGAGCCGGGGACGGTGATCACCTCGACGATGTTCCAGAGCGACGGCACGCTCACCAACTCGGTCAGCCCCGTCCTCAAGCCGGGCATGGTCGCGGTCACCAAGACCGCCGACCAGGTCCACGCTGTCGCCGGCCTCATCACCCAGGGTGACTACGTGAACCTCACCGTGGTCGGGACCTGCATCGACGGCCCCGGAGGCATGACCGTCGACGGTGGCACCGTCGCCACCGCCCCCGAGGGCGACCCCGCAGCGCCCGCGCCGACTGCCTCGTTCGGGTGCGCGGCCTCCTTCTACCAGAAGGTCCGGATCCTGGCGATCGGGCGCTCGCTGGGCTCTGCTGCGGCCACGCCCGTTGCGACCCCCGGCGAGGCCGCACCGTCGACCACTGCGGCACCCACCTCCGACCTCATCACATTCGAGGTTCCGCAGGAGGTCGCACAGAACCTCCATCTCGCGCCCGACGTGTACCTGACGCTCGTCCGGAAGGACTACGTGCCTCACCCCATCGAGCCGTCGCGGTACCTGCCCACACCCGGCGTTGCCGGTGAGACCCCCTACGGCGCCGATCCCGAGACGCAGACGGCTGGTGAGTGATGTCGAGTTACATCGACCAGCCAGCCGGTGCCGACCCGTACGGAGTGACTGACTACGGCGATCCGAGCGGTGGCGGCTACGACTCCTACGACTCATACGCCGCCGGCTCCGCCGACCCCTACGGCGCCCCGCCTGTCGGTGACCCGTACTCGGTCGGGACGCCCGGCCAGGGCGCGGTGTACGGATCTGATCCCTACGCTGAGTCGGTGAACCCGCAACAGACCCAGCAGCCGCAGCCAGCAGCGATTCGGGTGTCGGTCGCGGTGGTCGAGCCCCACGCCGCGACTCGCGACGGCATCCTCCGCCTGCTCGGCAACGGTGGAACGCCGTTCAACTCCATCGAGGAGTTGGCGTCGCGGCTCACCGGGTCGGTTCCCGTTGTCGTCATCCTCGGACCGTCCTGCGCGACGCCTTCCGAACTCGGGATCGCCGAACGGTTGATCCACGCCCACGCGGCGCTCGGAGCGATCCTGGTTGTGGAGGAACTGTCGACGTCGCTGCTCCAGCAGGCACTTCGTGCTGGCGTCAAGGATGTGCTGACCCTGAGCGGCGACGCCGCCCAGCTCGGTACGGCGATTCAACGGGTGGCTGTCACGCTCGATTCCGCGCCGCGACGGCCGGCTCCGGTCGACCAGATTGCCGAGGACGCGGCCGACGCGATCATCGCCGGCGGGGAGCCCGGACAGGTGCTCACCGTGTTCTCGACGAAGGGCGGCGCCGGCAAGTCGGTCATCGCGACCAACCTCGCAGTCGCGCTGGCTCAGCGATCCAACCAACCTGTCTGCCTCGTCGATGCCGACCTGCAATTCGGTGACGTCGCCGTCATGCTCAAGCTGACGCCGCACCACACCATTGTCGACGCGGTCGCTTCGATCGACCGGATGGATGCCGCGCTGCTGGAATCGCTGCTCGTCACGCACGAGATGTCGGGACTCCGCGTGCTTCCGGCGCCTCTCGAGCCGGCGTTCGCCGACCAGGTCGGAGCGGCTGAAATGGTGGCCATCGTCGAGCAGCTGCGGACGTTCTGCTCCTACGTGATCGTCGACACTCCGGCGTACTTCAACGACGTCGTGCTCGGCCTCGTCGAGATCTCCGACAAGGTCGTACTGGTCGCCGGCATGGACATCCCGAACATCAAGAACGTCAAGATCGGGTTGCAGACGCTCCGCCTGCTGAACACCCCGATGGAGAAGCTGATGTTGGTGCTGAACCGCTCGAACTCGAAGGTCAAGCTCGACATCGGTGAGGTCGAACGTACGCTCCAGGTGAAGGCGAGCGCGCTGATCCCCTCCGACGTGCTGATCCCGCAGTCGGTCAACAAGGGAGTCCCGGTGGTGCTGCACGCTCCCAAGTCGCCTGTTGCGAAGTCGATCCAGCAGATGGCTGAGCTCTTTCTGCCCACCAACGTCAAACGACGCTGAACTCACGTCCTTCCCCGACAACGAACGGCCCGGGCACTCCGCCCGGGCCGTTCCGCGTCACGTCGAGGGGCGACCGAGGGCGACCGAGTCCATCAAACAAGGAAACCGCTCAGTTCTGGGGCGAACCGGCCGATCACATGTCGTGAGTCCCTGTCCGTCCCTTCGAACGACCCGGAGCACCTGACGTGTCTCTCTACCAACGCCTCCACGAGGTCAACCAGAACGGCACGAACCCGGCAGGCCCGGGTGCCGCCCCGACAGGAGGAACGCTGCGGCGGGACCCGATCATGGATGAGCTGCGCCAGCGCATTCACGCTCACCTGATCGACGAGCTCGGCCCGATCCTGTATGACAACCGGTTGTCAGGGGACGAGCTTCGTCGCAAGGTTCACGAGCAGCTCCTGATGATCCTCGGCCAGGAGCGGGCCCCGCTGTCGGCCGCTGACAAGGCGCAGCTGATTCAGGAGGTGTCCGACGACATCTTGGGCTACGGCCCGATCGACAAGCTGCTGAGTGACGACAACGTTTCGGAGGTCATGGTCAACGGGCCCGACATGGTGTTCGTCGAGCGTGGCGGCAAGGTCGAGCGCGACCCGACGAGCTTCGTGGACGCCGACCACCTTCGACGGGTGATCGACAAGATCGTCTCGGCGATCGGCCGTCGAGTCGACGAGTCGACACCGATGGTGGATGCCCGCCTTCCTGACGGCTCCCGTGTGAACGCCGTGATTCCGCCGCTCGCGATCGGTGGGCCGTTCCTCACCATCCGCAAGTTCTCCAAGGACCCGCTGCAGGTCGACGACCTGATCCGGTTCGGTTCGCTCAACGCCCACGCTGCCCGGTTCCTCCAGGCGTGCGTCGTCGGCAAGCTCAACGTGATCGTGTCCGGTGGCACCGGCTCCGGTAAGACGACGTTGCTGAACGTGCTCAGCTCCTTCATCCCCGCTGACGAGCGCATCGTTACGATCGAGGATGCCAAGGAGCTCCAGCTGATGCAGGAGCACGTCCTGTCGCTCGAATCGCGACCCCCGAACGTCGAGGGGCGTGGCGAGGTCTCGATCCGCGATCTGGTCAAGAACAGCCTGCGTATGCGCCCCGACCGCATCGTCATCGGTGAGTGTCGTTCCGGTGAGGCGTTGGACATGCTCCAGGCCATGAACACCGGTCACGATGGCTCGCTCACGACACTGCACGCCAACACGCCCCGTGACGCCCTCGCCCGTCTCGAAACCCTCGTTCTCATGTCGGGATTCGACCTGCCGGTGCGGGCGATCCGTGAGCAGACCTCGGGCGCGGTCGACATGATCGTGCAGCTCTCCCGCCTTCGTGACGGTTCCCGTCGCGTCACCCACATCACGGAGGTGCAGGGCATGGAAGGCGACGTGATCACGCTCCAGGACGTGTTCCTGTTCGACTTCAGCATGGGTGTCGATGAGCACGGCAAGTTCCGTGGTCACCTCAAGGCCACCGGCGTTCGACCCAAGTTCACCGAGAAGCTGGCCGACCAGGGCATCCGGCTCGGCCCGGAGGTGTTCGCGTCTGGCGACATGGGCCGACGGGCGGTCGGCCGATGACCGGAAACCGGGCTGCTGCACAGCGGCGCTGGGGGCGAGCACTCGCGATCGGCGGGGCGCTGCTGCTCTCGGTGCTCACGATCGACGTCGGTGTCAGCGGCGCCGAGATCGAGGACTCGACGCCCGAGTTGCAGGTGCGTGCGATCGACAATCGCGGCGGTCGACTGGTCGTCGACTACGTCTACACCGGCGATGGTGACGCTGCTGCGACCAAAGCGGTTGCAAACGGCAAGGCGATGTCGGCGACGGCGATCCCACTCGGCGATGCCGGTCTCGACTCCAGCATCGCTGTCGTGCTCGACAACAGCGTCAACATGAGCAACGCGACGGTGCAGCTCGCCAAGGAGGACCTGGAGACACTCAGTCCGGGCAAGGGGCCGATCGCCGAACTCGGGCTCGTGTCGGTCGGAGATGGAGCACGAATCGCCGCTCAACCCGGGACACAGTGGTCGGAGGTCGCCAGCACGTTCGACCCGGTCGCTCCGAAGGGCAAGACGGCGCTGTGGGACGGAGTCGTGATGGCCGCCGACATGTTGTCGGGGTCGGACACGCAACGGAACATCGTGATCGTCGTCGGCTCCGCCGACGCTGCGAGCGCCACGTCTTTCTCCAAGGCCGTGTCGACGCTGCGCGACGCCAACGTGATGGTGCACGTCATCGCCATGCACGGCTCGACTGCCGATGGTGCCGCCCTTCGCGAGCTGGTCGGCCACACCGGCGGTTCGTTCCAGGTCGGAACCGATACCGAGTTCACCAAGTTGTACGGCAACGTCGACTCGGTGATCCGAGGCCAGTACCGCGCCACCATCGAGGACGTTCCGGCCTACAAGGGGGAGCTGGCCAACCTGTCGCTCACCGTCGGGTCGGAGACGGTGCAGGCGGGGTACCGCCCGAACATCTTGTCGATCGGAGCGGACGCCGTGCGCGCTGCCCCGTCGGTCGGTGACTCGAGTGCGGGCTTCTTTTCCAGCGACATCGTGAAGTTCGCCATCGTCGGCTTGGTTGCGCTCGGTGCCGCCGGTGCGTTCTTCGCCGTTGCGAACCTGGTGACGAAGCGGCGTGACGGCCTGAACTACGCGCTTCGGCACTACAACGAGGGCTACGGCGGCGGCGTCGACACCCAGGAGCAGGGCCCGGCGAAGTCGGCGATCCTGCAACGTGCCGTCGAAGTCACGGGCAGCATCGCCGAGGACCGGGGATTCCTGGTCCGCGTCGAAAGCCTGCTCGAGCGGGCCGACCTGCCACTCCGCGCCGCTGAGGCGCTCACCTTCTACCTCGGCGGTGCTGCGGCGTCGGTCATCCTCGCGTTCGTCGTCACCGGGAACGCGATGGCGGCGCTCGGGGTGGTGCTGCTGGCGCTGATCGCGCCCGGTTTCGTGGTCGACTTCCTCGCCAAGCGTCGGAAGAAGAAGTTCAACCGCATGCTGCCCGACATGCTCCAGCTGCTCGCCGGCACGCTCCGCGCCGGCTACTCGATCGGACAGGGCTTCGAAGCGGTGTCAGGCGAGGTGGACGAGCCAATGGGCAAGGAGCTGCGTCGTGCGGTGACCGAAGCTCGACTCGGACGGCCGCTGGACGAGGCCCTCGACGCGGTCGCGGTGCGAATGGACAGCGACGACTTCGGCTGGGCGGTCATGGCGATCCGCATCCAGAAGGAAGTCGGCGGCAACCTCGCCGAGCTGCTGATGACGGTCTCCGAGACGATGATCCAACGCGAGCGGCTGCGGCGAGACGTCGCATCGCTGACGGCGGAGGGTCGGATGTCGGCGATCATCCTCGGCCTCCTCCCGCCGGGCCTCGGGGTCGTCATGTACTTCATGAACCCCGAGTACATCTCCAAGCTCTTCTCCGGAACGGGCCTGTTCCTGCTCGTGGCGTCCCTCGTCATGATGCTGATCGGGTTCCTGTGGATGAAGAAGACGATCACCATCGAGGTCTGACATGTCTGCCGGTCTGTTGATTCCCCTCCTGTTGGTTGTCGTGGCGATCGGTGGCGCGGTGTTTGCCATCGCGTCAGGCATCCACGAGAAGCAGGTCGTTCGCGACTCGCTGCGCTCGCTCGACGGATATGACATGGACACGGGTGGCATCGCCAACGCCCGAAAAGAACACCTGTCGGAGTCGATCGGCAAGCGCGCGCTCGTGCCGGCCTTCGAGAAACTGGTCGAGGTCGGACGGAGGCTCACGCCATTGGGCTACGTCGACAAGGTCCGTCAGAAGTTCGTTGTCGCCGGCATCCAGACCCCCGACTCCGTCGATCGGTTCCTGGCGATCAAGTCCGTCGTGTTCCCGCTCGGCGTTCTGCTCGGCATCCTCAACCTGCTCTTCCAGTTCGTCCTCGACGGGATGATGGGGCTGGTCGCGTCACTGGTGATCGGTGGAGGCATCGCGTGGGGTCCGGACCTGTGGCTCAACCGAAAGGTCGAGGAGCGACAGAAGGGGATCCTCCGGTCGCTTCCCGACGTGCTCGACCTCCTGACGATCTCGGTGGAGGCAGGCCTCGGCTTCGAGCAGGCGCTCGATCGTGTCGTCAACTCCGTGCCGGGACCGTTGTCCGACGAGTTTGCCCGCATGCTCGGTGAGTCCCGATCGGGGGCGTCGCGGGCCGACGCGATGCGAGCACTGGACGAGCGTTGCCAGATCCCCGAGCTCCGGTCGTTCGTCCTGGCGATCGTGCAGGCCGATCAGTTCGGTGTGTCGATCGGTCGTGTGCTGCGTGCCCAGTCAGAGGAGATGCGCATCAAGCGTCGTCAGCTCGCGCAGGAGAAGGCACAGAAGGCACCGGTGAAGATGCTGATCCCGATGGTTTTCTGCATCTTCCCGGCGCTGTTCTGCGTGGTGCTCGGCCCGGCCGCACTGAACATCCAGGAGTCCTTCAAGTGAGCCCTGCCGGCGCGCCCGGCAGGACGGAGGATCTCACCTCAACCATTCACCAGTGGGAGTCGCCGATTCCCGACGATCTGCTCGACGGTGCCGCCGGTCCCTCAGGGACGGCGGTGCCGACGCGCTCCGTGTTGGAGCACGGGTGGTGGTCGGTCGTCGCGTGGGCGTGCGGCCTGCTGTTGGGCGCCGGTGCGCTGTCCGACAACAGCTTCCTCACACACCTCGCCACCGGACGCCTCATCCAAAGCAGCGGTGCACCCCACGCCGACGTGTTCACGTTCTCGTCCGGTGGGCGACACATCGTCGTCCAGTCCTGGCTCGCGTCGTGGTGGTACGCGACGCTCGATTCGATCGGCGGGCCGAACCTCATCCGGCTGTTCGTCGCCTTCACATGTGGCGCGATCCTGCTGACGCTGTGGCGTCTGTCGGCTCCTGCCGGTTCGCTGCTCGGACGGCTCGCTCTGGTGACCATGGCAGGAATGGTCGGGTTGTTGTGGTGGAACGAACGCCCGCAGGTCGTCGCGTTCCTGTGCCTGGCGTTGGCTGCCCTCGTTCTCCAGGAACGTCGATCGCCGTGGTGGATGATTCCGCTGTTCGGTCTCTGGGTGAACGTGCACGGGTCATTTCCACTCGGGGTGGCGTTTGTCGGAGTGAGTCTCGCGGTTCGCGCTCTCGAGGCGCGGCGTATCGCTCCGTCCGACGTTGCCGCCGCCGCTGCGATGGTCGCCGGCGTGGTTGCGGGCGCGTTCGTGAGCCCGTACGGGATGGAACTCATCACGTTCCCGATCGAGCTGTTGGGCCGGTCGTCGTCGTTGATCCTGATCGCCGAATGGCGACCACTCGACCTCGTCGACGACGGGCAGCTGCAGATCAACAACGCCGTGTTCGTCGCTCAGGCGGCTGGCATCCTTGCGCTCCTTGCGTGGCGTCGTAGCTGGTTGCGCCTCGTGGCCTCGGCCGTGTTCGTGGCGATGGCGTTGATGGCGGTCCGCAACGTCGCGGTAGCCGCGCTGGTCCTCGTCCCGCTCGCCGCTCCCGCGTTGGCGGGGTTGGGTTCGCCCGACGTCACCGTCGTTCCACCTCGCCGTCGCCGTGTTGCGGTGGGCGGCGTCGTTGCGGCGCTCGTCGTCGCGTTCGTCCTCTCGACTCCCGGTTACGACCTCGGCGCGTATCCGGTAGCTGCGGCCGACTGGATGGAGCGGCAGGGCTACGTGGGTGGGGGAGATGGCGAGGACGTCGCCGTGCTCGCTCACGACTACGACGGAAACTATCTCGAGTGGCGTTACGGCGCCGCGGCGAACGTGTGGATCGACGACCGTGCAGAACTCCACCGGTTCGAGACGATTCGGGACTACGTGCTCCTGTTGTCCGGCCTCGGCGACCGCAGCGAGATCCTCGAGCGGAACCCTCACGACCTGATCGTTTGGTCGGCGCAAACCCGGTTCGCCCGGTGGTTGGGGACTTCCGACGAGTATGAGGTCGTGTACCGCGACGACAGCCGCATCGTGGCCTGCCGTCTCGCCAGCGAGCGTTGCTGAGACGGTTCGACTCAGCGGCGGCGTCGCGCGTGACGTTCGAGGGCGAGGCGGATCATCTCGTCGAGGAGGTCGGGGTACGACAGTCCGCTCGCCGCCCACATCATCGGGAACATCGAGATCGACGTGAACCCGGGAAAGGTGTTGATCTCGTTGACCAGGAAGCCACGCCCACCTTCCTCGTAGAACATGTCGACACGGGCGAGCCCTTCGGCACGCAGCGCGCGGTAGCTGCGCTGCGCCAACTCGGCCATCTCCTCGGCGGCACCCGGAGGGAGGTCCGCCGGCACGATTGTCTTGGCGGCGCCGTCGACGTACTTGTCCTCGAAGTCGTAGAAGTCGGCGGCGGGGATGATCTCGCCCGCTACCGACACCCGAGGTTCCTCGTT
>JAIBBP010000031.1 GCA_019694615.1 Microthrixaceae bacterium
CCACCCGACACGGAGTCGGCTTCGCCAGCTCAGCCGACGCTGCCTTCCATCTGAAGCTCGATCAGCCGGCTCCACTCGACTGCGTATTCCATCGGAAGCGTGCGGGTGATCGGCTCGATGAAACCGTTGACGACCATCGACATCGCCTGCTCCTCGGAGAGACCACGGCTCTGGAGGTAGAAGAGCTGCTCGTCGGCCACCTTGGAAACCGTGGCCTCGTGACCGATGACGGCGTCCTTCGAACCGACCTCCATGTACGGGTAGGTGTCGGAGACCGAGTCGTCGTCGAGGATGAGCGCGTCGCACTGCACGTGGGACTTGCAGCCGTAGGCGTCGTCCTCGATGTGGACGAGACCGCGGTACGAGGTTCGCCCGCCGTCTTTCGAGATCGACTTCGACACCACCTTCGACGTGGTCTCAGGAGCGGCGTGGACCATCTTGGCGCCCGTGTCCTGGTGCTGGCCGGGCCCGGCGTACGCCACCGACAGCACCTCTCCCGAGGCCTTCGGACCGACGAGCGTGCAGCCCGGGTACTTCATGGTCAGACGCGAACCGATGTTGCCATCGATCCACTCCATGTGGCCCTCGGCCTCGACACGAGCACGCTTGGTGACCAAGTTGAACACGTTGTTCGACCAGTTCTGAATCGTCGTGTAGGTGACGCGCGCCGACGGCTTCACGACGATCTCGACAACGGCTGAATGCAACGAGTCCGAGGTGTACACCGGGGCCGAGCAACCCTCGATGTAGTGCACCTCCGAGCCCTCGTCAGCGATGATCAGCGTCCGCTCGAACTGGCCCATGTTCTCCTGGTTGATCCGGAAGTAGGCCTGGAGTGGCATCGGCACCTTGACGCCCGGGGGCACGTAGATGAAGGAACCACCCGACCACACCGCAGTGTTGAGCGAGGAGAACTTGTTGTCGTTCAGCGGGATCACCGTGCCGAAGTACTGCTTCACCAGCTCGGGGTACTCACGAAGCGCGGTGTCCATGTCGCAGAACAGGATCCCAAGCTCCTCGAGATCCTCGCGGTTGCGGTGGAACACCACCTCGGACTCGAACTGCGCCGTGACACCCGCGAGGTACTTGCGCTCGGCCTCGGGGATACCGAGCTTCTCGTACGTCTGCTTGATGGCGTCGGGGAGGTCGTCCCAGCTGTCGACCTGCCCGTCAGTGGGCTTGATGTAGTAGTAGATGTCGTTGAAGTAGATCTCCGACATGTCGCCACCCCACCGGGGCATCGGACGCTTCTCGAAGGCGCGGAGCGACTTGAGACGTCGCTTGAGCATCCACTCCGGCTCGTTCTTCATCATCGACATGTCGCGAACAAGCTGCTCGTCGAGACCCTTCTTGGGCTTGTAGACGTAGTCGACATCGTCGCTCCAGCCGAGCTGGTACTTGCTGAGGTCGAGATCGATGCTGGTCATGTCGGCTCCAGTCAGAGGTTCGCCAGCACGCAGAAGGCCGACGAGTCACCGAGAACCCCTCGAAGGGATTTCTCCTATCGCCATAGTAACAACCCTGCCGCCCGGTGCTCCAGCGGTCGCACGTGACCGAGGGGCGTCGACGCTCAGTCGAGGCGGCGAAGTTGATCGCGGTATCGCACGGAACGGTCGACGTAGGACTGAATACCGAGATCAAACCAGCCTGGGGTCACCGCGTTCTCTTTGATGGCCACCGGCACGCCCAGTGCCATTGCGAGGGGAGGGATCACCTTGCGGTTGGGCACCATGGCGTTCGCACCGACGACCGCCTCCGATCCGATGACGGCCTCGTGCAACACCACCGAGCCGCTGCCGACAAGCGCGCGGTCCTCGATCGTGCAGCCCTCGAGGTGGACGTTGTGGCCGATCGTGCACTCGTTGCCGATCGTGGTCGGGTGGAAGAACGTCGTATGGACGATCGTGCCGTCCTGCACCGACGTCCGCTCACCGACGCGGATGAATCCGTCGTCGCCGCGTAGAACGGCCGTCGGCCAGACCGAAGAGTGCGCTCCGATGACGACCGAGCCGATCACCACCGCATCGGGGTGCACGTAAGCGTCGGGATGGATCTCGGGAACCTGGTCACCGAGTGCGTAGATCGCCATAGGAGCCCCTTCCGGCGGCCGGTCAGCCCAGCGGTGCCAGCTTCCCGTACTTTCCCTTGAAGAAGAGAAGCGGCCCGTCCTCGTCCCGGTCGACACCGAGACCCTGCACCCGGCCGATCACGATGTCGTGGTCACCACCGTCGAAGATGTTCTCGACGGTGCAATCGATGTGGGCGATGCAGCCATCGAGCCGCGGACCACCGGTCGCGACAGCGGGCGTCCAATCGAGGCCCTCGAACTTGTCGGGCATCTTGGAGGAGAACTGACCGGAGACCGCGTCCTGGGAATCACCGAGGACGTTCACCACGAAATGGCCAGCCCCCTTGATCGTCGCCCAGGAGTTGGACGACTTGCCCACGCAGAAGCCGACCAGCGGCGGGTCGAGCGAGACCGAGAAGAACGACCCGACAGCGAGGCCGGCCGGCTTCCCGTCGATCACCGCGGCGACAACGGTCACGCCGGTCGGGAAATGCCCGAGCACCTTTCGAAACTCGGCGGAGTCGATGGCAATGGCTTCGTCGGACACAGTGCTCCCTACGAGATCGGCGAACGGTCCGACGATAGCGGCCATCCGAGGAGGTCGAGCCCGATGGGGCGGACTACAGCTCGATGACCATGCCCTCGGCAGCCGCGAACACCTCGAAATCACCGCGACTCGCGGCAACCGCGGCGGACTTGCGCACCAGGTCCTCGACCATCTCGTCGTCGTGGGACGGGTCGTGGTGGTACAACGCCAGCCGTTTGACATCCGCCTGCGCGGCAACCTCGACGGCGTAGTCGGTGGTGCAGTGACCCCAGTCGAACCGCTCGGCGAACTCGGGGTCGGTGTACTGGGCGTCGTGGATGAGCAGATCGACACCGGCGCACAGGTCGAGCACCGACTCGGCCACCTCGGTCGACAGGCACCCGGGCTGTTGATGGTCGCTTACGTAGGCGACCGACACCCCGCCCGCTTCGATGCGGTAGCCGACGGTCGGCCCGACGTGGGGGACATCGCGACAGGTCACCGTCGCCGCGCCCAGCTCGATCGGCTCCGAGCCCGCCTCCCCGAACGTGGTCGTAGCGGCGAGCTGCGCCACGCTGACCGGGAACACCGGAGGGCACAGGAACGTGTCGAACGCTTCGCCCAGACCGAGACCGTTATCCTGAGGCGGTCCGATGACATGGAGCTGCGTCTGAGCCCAATGCATCGGCTGGAAGAACGGCAAACCCTGGATGTGGTCCCAGTGGAGGTGACTGACGAGGGCTGTTGCGCTGAACGGCGTTCCGTCGGGACGATTCGTCGCCTCCAACTCGGCACCCCAGAATCGCAGACCCGTGCCGAGATCGAGCACGATCGGTCCGAAACCCTCACCGGTGACGACGACGCATGCGGTGTTCCCACCGATCCGCTGGTTCTCCAGACAGGAACAGGGAGTAGACCCGCGCACGCCATAGAACTTGATCCTCAGCGCACACCCCCTGAGCTGCACCCCGAACGCGAATAATCAACATTACGTTGTTCACTTCGAGGTCGAACAGATGGTGTGACCTATTTCATGGACGTTGGCCCCGGGTTCAACTGATGAACGCTGGCGAAACGGTTGGCACGCAGGAGGCCCCTCGAGAAGCGGGCCCTCTCGAGTGCAACTCGACCTCGCCCACGAGGCTGTCGGTGGTGCCAACTAGCCTCACCGCACATGGCTCGCCGGAAAGGGACACGCACGTCGAACTTCGGCGTCGGAAAACGCGAGAGCCACGACGCGTCCGGCTTCTACGACCGGTTCGACGACGTCCAGATCAACAAGGTCGAACAACTCGTCCGACACCCTGACGAGTTCCAGAGCCAGATCTTCCAAGGCGACTCCCGCGCCATGGAGGAGATCCCCGACGGCTCGGTCGCGCTGGTGGTGACGTCCCCGCCGTATTTCGCCGGCAAGCAGTACGAGGAGGAGTTCGACCGCGACGGGATTCCCGAGTCCTACGGCGAGTACCTGCAGATGTTGGAGGACGTGTTCGCGGCATGCGCCAGGAAGCTCGAACCGGGCGGCCGAATCGCCGTCAACGTCGCGAATCTCGGCCGCAAGCCCTACCGGAGTCTGTCCGCCGACGTCATCACCATCCTCCAGGACAAGCTCGGCCTCCTGCTTCGCGGCGAAATCATCTGGCAGAAGGGTGAAGGTGCCAACGGGTCCTGCGCATGGGGCTCGTTCCGCAGCGCTGCGAACCCTGTGCTCCGCGACGTGAGCGAACGAATCATCGTCGCGAGCAAGGACCAGTTCGCCCGCGCCCTCACGGTTGAGCAGCGACGCTCCCGGGAACTACCGCACGCCAACGACATCCTCACGGAGGACTTCCTGGCATCGACGCTCGACATCTGGGAGATCCCGCCCGAGAGCGCTCGCCGTGTGAACCACCCGGCGCCGTTCCCCGTCGAGCTTCCCGAACAGCTGATCCGGCTCTACACCTTTCAGGACGACCTGGTACTGGACCCGTTTCTCGGGAGTGGGTCAACCGTGCTCGCCGCGCTGCGAACCGGCCGCCGCTACGCGGGCTACGACCTCGACCCGGCCTACATTGCGATAGCCCGCGAACGCGTCGCAGCTTTTGAATCCAGCGTCGGTGAGACCCGGCCATCAACGGCCGCGGACGGGCAGACTTTCCCCGAACGCGCGTCAAGCGATGGAAAGGGGGCGCAGAAGCTGGCGTACGACCTGCTCGTCGAGGCCGGTTTTCCCGCTGAGACCATCGAGGTGAACCGCCGGGTTCCTCGCACCGGAGTCACGATCAACCTCCAGGCGGACGACGCGCACGGCAACCGCTGGTACTTCGACGTCAGCGGTGCGTTCACGAGACACCGCGGCGGCTTCCTCCGCACCGACACCGTGTGGAAGGCGCTCGGTCGCGCCTACGCGTTGCGCGCCACAATCAGCGCTCGCGACGGCGAGGGGTCCGAGCGGGGTATTCCGCTCGTGTTTCTCACGACCGTGCTTCCCAAGCGGCCGAGCGAAGGCGACACAGCGCTGCGTGCCGCCGGCAGCGACGCGTTCTACGACGTCATCGACATGTTGTCGTTCGATGGACTCGACCGGCTGCGTCGCTACGCGGCGGAGGGCCCGGGCGTCGGCCCGCTCAAAGGCTTCTGGACGGTCGACAAACCGACTCCCGCGTAGTCTCCGGCCATGACCGCTGCGCCCCATCGCCGAGTTTCCGCCAACGGCATCGACTTCGCCTACCTGGAAGCGGGCTCAGGCCCGCTCGCATTGTGCCTCCACGGCTACCCCGACACCGCCTACACATGGCGGTACCTCCTACCCGCTCTTGCCGAAGCCGGCTATCGCGCTGTCGCGCCCTTCAACCGCGGCTACGCGCCGACGTCTTTGGCCGACGACGGCCACTATCAGTCGGGAGTCCTGGGTGTAGATGCCAACGCGTTGCACGAGGCCTTGGGCGGAGACGGCGACGCCGTGATCATTGGCCATGACTACGGTGCGCTGGGCGCTTACGCCGCCGCGACGCTCGCTCCCGACAGGTGGCGCCGAGTGGTCACCGCTGCAGTACCACCGGGGCCGATCGTCGGGCAGTCCATCTTCACGTACGAGCAGCTGCGCGCCAGCTGGTACATGTACTTCCAGCTCACACCGTTCGCGGAGTTCGCTGTCGCCGCCGACGACTACGAGTACGTCACCAAACTGTGGCGCGACTGGTCACCCGGTTACGACGAAGTGCTCGACGTCGACCACTTCATCGCCGCCATGGCGACCCCGGCGCACCTCACCGCTGCCCTCGACTACTACCGCCAGACGCTCAACTTCGACCTCCAGGATCCCGAGCTCGCCGACGCCCAGACCGGCACGCTGAGCATCCCGCCACAGCCGCTGCTCTACCTTCACGGCCGAAATGACGGATGCATGTCGCCGTGGGCTGCCGAGAACGCCGGTTCGGTGCTGACGGTTCCCGGCAGTCGGGCCGAGATGATCGCCGACGCCGGCCACTTCGTGCAGCTCGAGCAGCCCGACATCGTCAACCGACTCATCCTCGACTTCCTCCGCGCCCGTTCTGTTGTATGAAGCGCGCGCGTAGGCGCGCGCTTTGTACAACAGAACGGGTTGGGGAAACCCCCGCCACTCCGGGCGCGAACCGACTGAGCAACGTTCGGTTCGATCGCCCGAAAGGTTCAGCACTGCGGAGGACCGGCCGAAGGAGTACCCATCGAGCCGACCATCGACCTCCTGACCTCGCGCCCAGACGCCGGTGACGACACGACAGCCGATCGGCGACGGACGCTCGCGCCTCTCGGCGGTGACGACTCGACAGTTTCGCAGCTGCCACTCGCCTTCTGGCGACGCATGCTGATCGGCCGATGGGTGGTCGGACTCCTGCTGTTCGCCATCATCGCCGCCCTCCCGATGTTCGGGCCGGATCGCGGGTGGGTGGCGCTCGCATTCGTCGGCGGCACCACTGCCCACAACCTTCGACTTGCTCGGGCGGTCGCTCGGACCGGCCGGCTACCCCGTTCGATGGCCGTCTTCGACCACACCCTGGCGTGCGTCACCGGGCTGCTGATCCCACCGACGCTGGTCTGGGCGATCATGGTCAACGCCATCGGCCTGCCCGTGACAGTCATCTCTCATGGCCGGCGATTCGCCCTCGCGCTCTTGGCCGCGTCGGTTCCCGCTTACGTCGCTGTCGGGCTCGTCACCGGAGCCGACCTCTGGCCGGTGGCAGTCGGGGTCTTCGTCGTCGCCGGCGTCGGCAACTGCGGGCTCGTCGGCGACGCCGCGGAGGAGGAGAGGCGGGTCCGCGCTCGCTACGGCGACATCCTCGACCAGCTTCAGGTCGTGGTCTTCGAGTCGCCGGGAATCGGTCAACCACTGACCTACGTCAACGACCACGTTGGCAAGGTGCTCGGCTTCACACGAGAGGATTGGCTGAAGCCGTCGTGGTGGGAGTCACGCCTCCACCCCGACGACCATCACATCTGGGCCGACAGCAACGACCAGTCCATTGCGGGCCAATCCCACCAGTGCACGTACCGCATGTACGCCGAGGATGGCCGAACCGTACACTTCCTCGAGATCACCCGGATCCTCGACGCCGGGGGCGGACGAACCAAGATCCGTGGTGTGCTGGTCGATGTCACCAAGCAGCGCCGGGCCGAGGCGCAGGCGAGCCAGCTCAGCCTGTTCGTCGACCAGATACCCCTGGCACTGCAGATCCTGCAGATCCGTGACCCCGATGATCTGTCGGCCATTCGACTGGTCGCCGCGAACCAGGCCGCCTGCGAGAACGTGCAGGCGACTCATGAGGAGCTGGTTGCCGAGTGGCCGCGCCGCTTCGCGGTGGTCGACAGCCAGCCCGGAAATCTGGAGGCCTTTGCCGAGGTTCGACGAACCGGCAAGGCCCTCACCAATCACCAACGGTCGTGGGTGGACCGCCACGGTCGCGACCGACGTGTCGATATCGAGGCGTTCGCTCTCGGTGGCGACTACGTCGGCGTGTCCTACGAGGACATCACCGAGAGGTCGAACGCCGAGGAGGCGCTCCGCCACCAGGCGAACCACGACGCGCTGACCGGTCTTCCGAGTCGCGCCTATCTGGCCGCGCGACTGCAGTCGGCGCTCGACTCGGCGGCCGAGGACGAGGAGAACCGCGGCGCCCTGTTGATGATGGACCTCAACCAGTTCAAGGAGGTCAACGACGCGCTCGGCCACCACCACGGCGACCGTCTTCTGATCGAGCTGGCTGGCCGCCTGTCGGCGATTGCCGGGACGGAGCACGCGGTCGCTCGACTGGGTGGCGACGAGTTCGCCCTGATCGTCGAGGGAAGCGCACGCCGGGCGCTGGAGATCGCCCGCGAGATCGGTGGGCGCTTCGCCGAACCGATCGTCATCGACGGGATCACCCTGCAAACCAACGTGAGCGTCGGAATCGCGCTCTACCCCGAGCACGCCGCCGATGCCGACGGCCTCATGCAAAGGGCCGACGCCGCGATGTACCGGGCCAAGACCGGCGGCACAGGCGTTGCGCTGTTCACCCCGGAGCAGTCGGTCGCCGGAGTCCGCCGTCTTCAGTTGCTGAGCGACCTCCGCAACGCCGTGCACAACGGTGAGCTGCTGTTGCACTACCAACCTCGGGTCTCGATGGAAACAGGTGACATCGAGGGCCTCGAAGCGTTGGTTCGCTGGGAACACCCGGCCTTCGGACTGCTTCCGCCTGACGAGTTCATCGCGCTCGCCGAGGTGTCGGGACTGATCCAGGAGTTGACTCAGTTCGTTATCCGCGTCGCCGTCGCCGACATCGCTGAACTGCGATCGGCCGGCCACGACCTTCCCGTCGCGGTCAACCTGTCGGTTCGCAACCTCTACTCACCCGACTTGATCGAAGGGATCACCCGAGCACTCGAACGACACTCCTTGCCCCCGAGCGCGTTGCGTGTGGAACTCACCGAGAGCGAGATCATGGACGACCCATCGGTGGCGATGCAGGTTCTCCAACGACTTCGAAGCGAGGGCGTCGAGGTGTCCATCGACGACTTCGGCACCGGCTATTCATCGCTCTCGTACCTGCGCGACCTCCCCATCGACGAGATCAAGATCGACCGCTCCTTCGTTGCTGACATCAGCGACGGCGACGACGTCGTGGTTCGCTCAATCATCGATCTCGGCCACGCGTTGGGCGTGATCGTGGTCGCGGAGGGTGTGGAGACCGCAGGCCAGTGGGACCACCTCCAGCGTCTGGGATGCGATGTCGTGCAGGGGTACCTGATCAGTCGTCCGCTTCCCTACGAGGCGATCCGCCGGTTCCTCGACGACCGACGCGACTTCGCGGGAACCGACTCGACCGCTAGCGGCGAGCTGTCGACGCACAGCGCTCAGCTCATTAGGGACGCCTGATTACCGCTGGGTAACATCGACGCCATGACTGACCTGACCGCTGCAGCTGCCGTTCTCGACGCCGCCAACGAGGTTGTGGGTGCCGGTGTCGCCCGCCTCGCCGAGATCGGTATCGACGCAAACCAGGTACTCGCCTACGACGTGGCGCACGCCGCCGCCGCGGTGCAGACCGGACAGAGCCTGTTGGGCTACGGCGCGAAGGGTGATGTCGAGGCCTCGATCGCCCACGCCTTCATCGCCGACGCGGTGGCTGAGCTGGCCGGCAAGGTGTTCGGCCGCGAGTCCGAATGGGGGGTGTCGCCCGATGCGCTCGACAGCACCCGGGACTACGTCGCCACCTACCGCAACCCCGAGTTCCTCGCAGGGCTCGCCGGCACAGCGGGTCCCCGTCACCTGAGTGACGACTTCGAGATGGTTCAGGACGCGTTCCGCCGATTCGCGGACGAGAAGCTCAAGCCTGTTGCCGAACACATCCACCGCCACAACGGCGACATCCCTGAGGACATCATCACCGGCCTCGCCGAGATGGGTGCATTCGGTCTGAGCATCGCGGAGGAGTACGGCGGCTTCGCGTCGGGTTCGGACGCCGACTACATCGGCATGGTCGTCGCGACTGAGGAACTGTCGCGAGGCTCGCTCGGCGCCGGTGGTTCGCTCATCACCCGCCCCGAGATCCTCGCCCGAGCGCTCGAAGCAGGCGGCACCGAGGAGCAGAAGCAGGAGTGGCTCCCGAAGCTTGCAACGGCCGAGGTGATGAACGCGGTCGCCGTCACCGAACCGGATTACGGATCCGACGTGGCGGGCGTCACGGTCGCGGCGGCGCCCACCACGCTCGACGGTGTCGACGGGTACCTCATCAACGGCGTGAAGACGTGGTGCACGTTCGGCGCCCGAGCCGACGTGCTGATGGTGCTGGCTCGGACCGACCCAGACCGCTCGATCGGCCACCGTGGCCTGTCGATGTTCATCGTGCCGAAGCTCCGCGGCGACGGCCACGGGTTCGTCGTCCAACAGCATGACATGGAGGGACCCGGCACCGGGAAGATGGAAGGCCGCCCGATCGACACGATCGGATACCGCGGCATGCACTCCTACGAGGTCGCCCTCGAGGACTGGTTCGTGCCGGCCACCAACCTGATCGGGCTCGACGGCGGCAAGGGCAAGGGCTTCTATTACCAGATGGCCGGCTTCGAGAACGGCCGCCTGCAAACCGCAGCCCGCGCCATCGGCGTGATGCAGGCCGCCTATGAGGCGGCGCTCGCCTATGCGGGCGACCGCAAGGTGTTCGGCAAGGCAGTCGGCGACTACCAGCTCACGCAGGCCAAGCTCGCACGGATGGCTGTCATCATCCAGGCGTCGCGGCAGTTCTCCTACGACGTCGCCCGACTCATGGCCAAGGGCGAGGGGCAGCTTGAAGCGTCGCTGGTCAAGGCGTACGTCTGCAAGGCCGCCGAGTGGGTCACTCGCGAGGCGATGCAGATCCACGGCGGAATGGGCTACGCCGAGGAGTACGACGTCAGCCGTTACTTCGTCGACGCCCGCGTGCTGTCGATCTTCGAGGGTGCCGACGAGACGCTGTGCCTGAAGGTCATCGCCCGCCGCCTCGTCGAAACCCACCAGAACAGCTGACCCCGAACCTGTTCTGTTGTACAAAGCGCGCGGCAGGGCGCGCGCTTTGTACAACAGAACAGGTTGGGGGCGTCAGGCAGCGCCGGCGTAGAGGTCAGCGGGTGTCAGCTGCTCGTCGAGCAGGCGGGCGAACCGCGACGGCTCGCCGTGCATGAACGCACGGCACAGCCGGTGGCCCTCCGCGTAGCAGAACACATAGGCCCGCCACGTCGGATCGGTGAGGAACCGGACCATCTGGGTCGCCCGGGCGTGGTCGACGACGAACCACCGCGCTGCGGTCGCGATCACCTCGTCGACCGGACGGTGCTCGGCATGGAGCTGAATCGCCAGGGTGCCGCGTGCCCGGGCCATCACCTCTCCGAAATGTGACATCGCCCGCACCGGCTCGACCTCGAAGTTCACACCGGCGTCAGCCAGCATCGGGGCGACTGCACTGACCGTATCGGTGCCCACGAGAGCCTCGAGGCCGAGGTCTGCGAGCCCCTCTGCCAGCAGACAGGCAGGGGTTCCGATCAACGCGATCGTCTGTTCGACGCGGTG
>JAIBBP010000118.1 GCA_019694615.1 Microthrixaceae bacterium
AGCCCAGACGCCTGCTCCGTTCAGATCCGTAGACTGGTGCCGTGAGCAACCCCGCACCCCCGACTCCCGACGACGTGATGGGGCTGCTCCGCGGCGTGATCGATCCCGAACTCGGTTCCGACATCGTCACTCTGGGTATGGCCAAGGGCGCCGCCGTCGAGGCCGACGGCCTCGTGCGAATCACGGTCGCCCTCACGACGGCCGGCTGCCCGCTTCGGGCGCAGATCCAGCGCGACGTGCGCGACCGCATTGGGTCGCTCCCAGGCGTCACCAGGGTGAAGATCGACTGGTCGGAGCTGACCGCTGACGAGAAAGCCACGGCGATGGCCACCGCCCGGCGCAACATCTCCGAACGGTCGCCGGTGACGGCTGTCCCCGCGACGACACGGGTGTTGATGGTGGCGTCGGGCAAGGGCGGCGTCGGCAAGTCGTCCGTCACCGTCAATCTCGCGGCCTCCTTGGCGGCGCGGGGTCTCCGAGTCGGCATTATCGACGCCGACATCTGGGGCTACTCCGTCCCGCGGATGCTGGGGGTAGACGGCCGCCTCCAGGCCGACGAGCGGAGCGGGCACATCGCGCCACAGCGCCTCGCTGTCGGCGACGGCGAACTCCTCGTCGTGTCCATGGGGTTTCTCGTCGACGACGAGGAAACAGCGCTCATGTGGCGGGGGCTCATCCTGCAGCGCGCCGTGCAGCACTTCCTCGAGGACGTCGAGTGGCCGTCCGATCTCGACTACCTGCTGATCGACATGCCGCCCGGGACCGGTGATGTACAGATGGGCATCGCGAAGCTGCTGCCGAGAGCCGAGATGATCGTCGTCACAACACCTGCGCTCAGCGCTCAGAAGGTCGCCGTGCGCGCCGTGAGCATGGGGCGACAGAACTACCTGCGCATCGTGGGCGTCGTCGAGAACATGAGCGAGTTCGTTACGCCGACCGGCGAACGATTCGCCATCTTTGGCTCGGGGGGCGGTCGCCGGCTCGCTCAGACGGTGGGCGCGCCGCTTCTCGCCTCGATCCCCATCGAGACCGCTGTGGCGACCGGTGGCGATTCCGGCGCACCGATCGCACTCGGCGAAGGGGCGGCGGCCGAAGCATTCCAAGAGCTCGCCCGCGTCATCGCCGAGGACGTTGCCCCGCCGGTCGACCTCACCGGATGTTCCGCTCGGCTCCTCGATGCCGTCGACGCCGCTCTCTCGGCGCACGACGCCGATCAGTCGAGCCGCTTGGACGTCACGGCGTCGTAGGCACCATCGCCCGGAAGAAGGATCCGCAGACCTCCGACGCCTTCCTCGATCGTGGGAAGCACAGGCTCGATCCGGCCGATCGTGGCCGCATGGGCCACGATCTGCTCAGCGGTGCTGAACCGACCGAGCGCCTCGAGACTCCGAACCGTGGGGAAGATCAACTCGAACTCGCCGCGCTCGTGACGAGCGAGGGCGTCGACGGGACGAATCCAAACGTTCTCGATCACCTCGCGGTCGTCGTGCACCGGATCCTGCCACTCGGGCGGGTGTGCGATGAAGAATCGGGTGTCGTAACGACGAGGAGCACCGAGTGGGGTGATCCAGCGACTGAAGTAATGGATGCGGTCGGTCGCCAGGCGGATTCCCTCGGCCCGTGCCACCTCGATCAGGGCTCGCTCTCCACCATCGACCGCGCGCCGGTGCTCAGCGAACCGGTCGTTGACCGCCGGGTCGTCGAACCGAACCATCTCGCCCGCGTCATCGACCGCGAGCAACAGACCGGCCTCTTCGAACGACTCGCGGATCGCCGCCACCCAGAACGCCAGCCCTCCCCCGTCGATTCCGAGCATCGCCGAGGCATCCGTGTCGGTACGGCCGACGCAGAGCGCCTCGACCTCAGTCGCACCATCACCGGCGTCGACCCCGCCACCGGGAAACACGTACGCGCCACCGACGAAGTCGGAGTTGAGGTTGCGACGCAACATCAGCACCTCGACACCGTCGGTACCGTCCCGGACCAGCATCACGGTCGCGGCATCACGGACCGGGACTCCCTCGGGATCATCCACCTGAAGGTTCATCGCGTTCATGCAGGCGCGTCGCCAGGTGGTTCGAGTTCCGCGACCGGTGCATCCGCAAAGACCTCCTCGGAGTCGAGGTCGATCACGTCGTCGCCGTAGCGACCACGTCCCGATCGATCGACGGGCGCACCCGGGTCGCCGTACATTCGAAAGTCCCCCGGAGTGCCGAAGCCGAAGACCGTGGTGGTTCGCGTCGTGCTGACCTGCGCGGCGATTCGGCGCTGCATCGAGTCGAGCACACGACTGCGGACTTCCGCACGGATCGGCGGAATCGCCAGCGCAATGGCAACAAGGTCGGAAATGAACCCGGGAAGGAGGAGCAGAACCCCTGCGACAACCACCAAGCACCCGTCGAGTACCGACGACGTGGGAAGCTGTCCTGCTCGCACGCCAGCGGCGACCCGACGCCACGTCGCAGTGCCTTCGCGTTTGACGACCCACGCTCCAGCAGCGCCGATGAGGATCAGGGCGAGAAGGGTGAACACCCAGTCGGTCGCTGCGGCGAGCGCGACGGCGACAGTGAGTTCAACGGCACCGAGCAAGAGGAACCCGAGGATTACGAGGGCCACGGGCGAAGCGTACTGTTCGCGCCTCCGCTGCAATCAGCAGAGACGCGCCCGAGTCTCAGGAGGCGCGTGCGGAACGAGCGTCGAGCATGACTCGTCGCTCGTTTTCGTTGAGGCCACCCCAGATACCGTGCGGCTCACGAATCTCGAGCGCGTACTCCAGGCAGTCGGAGACCACCGAACAACCGGCGCAAATCTCCTTGGCGCGAAGCTCGCGCTCGGTGCGCTCATGCTTGCGCTCGAACTGCGGTGGCGGAAAGAAGACCGTGGCGTGTGGCCCCCGACACGCGCCGCGATGCTGCCAGGAATCGAAGGAAGGTTGTGCGCTCAAGTTGTCCCCCTTGTGCTGTCGCGGCGCACGATAGGTCGCGAAATCAGCGAATCACAAGGATGAATTTGCGAGCAGTTCGCTAGCTGTCGGAAGCAGGCTGGCGCTTCCTGCCTCGCTGTTCCCGGTAGTCGACCGCGGCTCCTTCGAGCGGCTCAACCTCCAGGGTCAGACCATCGATCCCCGCAACGCGCAACGGATCGCCCGCCTTGAGGGGGGTCGCCCGATTGGTGATCGCCCGCCACTCACCACCGTCGACCTCGACGGTGCCCTCGGGGTCGATGTCGTTGACCGCGGTGCCTTCACGACCGATCATCCAGTCGCGACCGAGCGTCGGCGTGGCGAACCGCGACCGCACCATCGCCGGCATACCCGACATCATCGTCACGGCCATTCCGCCGACGCCGGTCGCCAACGACAGCCACGGTGCCCGAAACCCGTCGAACAGAAAGATCGATCCGACCGACCACAACACCAGGCCGATCGCCGTCCACACACGGGGAATGGCCGTCTGAATATCGATTCCGAACGCGAACGCGGAGATGACACAGAGCATCAGCGCCCACGGACGGACCGGGAGAGCGGCGAGGCCGTACGCCGACATCACCGCACAGATCGCCCCGACGACACCGGCGACACCGATGCCGGCGGTGAAGAACTCAAGAAGCAATAGGCCGATCGCAATGCCGAGCGCCAGATAGGCGACGCCGGGGCTCGCCGCTGTGTGCAGCAACTGGATGGTGACCGGCAGCTTCTGCGTGACACCGTCAACCGCTATCTCGCGCTTGGGTCGACCCTCGTCGTCCTTCACCTGCTTGAAGGGCATGTCGGGAATCGCCAGCACATGGTCGCCGAGCAGCGGGTCGACCCGATCGACCAGACCCGCCTTGACCGCAGCCTTCTCGTCGACGATTCGCCCTCCGAACTCCTCGAAAACCGACTCGGCGAGGGTGGGGGTGGAAACGTCGCCGATCCGGGAGTTCGGTGACATCGAGGAGGGAAGCGACGCCACCAACTCCGCGGCGCCCCCGAGCGCCTCGGCCCCCGACGGGCCGACCCAGGCGCTCACCGGGATGGTTGCGTCCTCGAGGTCGTCAACCAGCCGCTGCAAGTCGCCGGCCGGAACGACCGAGCCGGGGCTGTCCACCACCAGGACCACCGCCAGGTAACCGTCGATCTCCTCGACCTCGGCGACCGCCCGCTCGATGAAGTCCACGTTGATCTCGTCGATGAACCCGTTGATGGTCACCGCACGCACGCAGCCCTTTGGGTTCGGGCAACCGGCGCTCTCCTTGGCCGACGCGGGAGCCGCGCCGACGAGCGTGATCGAGGCGACGATCGCTGAAATCGACGCCCATCTGACTAACCTGCGCACCCGACGGCCTCCGAAGGAGAAAAGTGGATCCTGCGCAGTTCTTCACTGCACCAAGGGTGACCATCGTTGCCGGGAAGGGCGGGGTCGGCAAGACGACGGTGGCGGCCACGATGGCACTGGCCGCCGCACAGGCCGGGCTCCGGGCGCTCGTCATCGAGGTCGAAGGGAAATCCGGGCTGCCGGCGCTGTTCGGCCAAACGGAGCTCGACTACGAGGAACAGGTGCTCCTGACGGTTGAGACCGAGGCGGGCACCGGTGAGGTTCGGGCTCGCACCCTCACACCCGACGAGTCTCTCGTGGAGTACCTCAGGGACCATGGGCTCAAGCGCATTTCAAAGCGGTTGGCCGAGAGCGGCGCCCTCGACATGGTTGCCACTGCCACACCCGGCATCAAGGACGTCCTCATCCTCGGAAAGGTCAAGCAGCTCGAAACCGCGGGCGTCGCGGACGTGATCATCGTGGATGCACCCGCCGCCGGACACGCCATCACCTTCCTGTCCAGCGCCGAAGGATTGCTCGACGCTGTCAAAGTCGGGCCGATCGAGTCACAGGCGCGCGAGGTTCGGGCGCTGCTCACCGAAGCGTCGCGCTGTCAGGTTGTGCTGGTCACCCTCCCCGAGGAGACGCCGGTCAACGAGTTGGTCGAGACGGCCTACTCGCTGGAGGACCGCGTCGGCATCAAACTCGGCCCGGTGGTTGTCAACGGAGTCTTCCCCGAACTCAACGGACTCGCCGACGACCCATTGGAGGCTGCCGCGGACGCTGGCGTGGTGGTTTCCAGCGAGCTCAGCGAGGCGCTCGCAGCGGCAGCGTCGTTCCGGCTCGACAGACAGTCCCTCCAGGAGCGTCAACTCACCCGTCTGGGCAAGGAGCTCCCGCTCAACCAGATCAACCTCCCGTTCGTGTTCCGATCCGACCTGGGACTCGACTCGCTGAGAGACCTGGCCGGCCGGCTCGCCGAGCAGATCGCCCACTTCGAGGCCGTGCCGACATGACCGGCCCAAGCCGGAGCGTCGACGGCCCCGAGACTCCAATGACGGCGGTCGCGACCGAGAGCGCGGTTGTGCTCTGCTGCGGCTCCGGCGGCGTGGGGAAGACGACCACCGCTGCGGTGATCGCCCTGGAAGCAGCCCGCGCCGGACGACGCGCCGTGGTCGTCACGATCGATCCGGCGAAACGGCTTGCCGATGCACTCGGGCTCGGCGAACTGACAAACACACCCACATTGATCGAGGGACCGTGGCCCGGGGAACTGTCGGCGCTGATGCTCGACACCGAGAGCACGTTCAACGGGCTCGTCGCCCGCTACTCGGGCTCGACCGAACAGGCCGAGAAGATCCTCTCGAACCGGTTCTACCGCAACATCTCCGGCGCGCTTTCGGGCACCCAGGAGTACATGGCGACCGAGAAGCTCTACGAGCTCTCCTCCGAAGGCGACTTTGACCTCATCGTCGTTGACACTCCGCCCACCCGGAACGCGCTGGACTTCCTCGAGGCGCCCGGTCACCTCGCGAGGTTCCTCTCCCACCCGCTCTACCGGATCGTGACAGCACCAACCCGCGGCATCGTCAAGGCGGTCAACCTCGCTGCACAGCCATTGCTGCGCGGCGTCGCCAAAGTCGTCGGCGGGGAGGTGATCGCCGACGCGATCGCGTTCTTCACCGCGTTCGACGGCATGGAGGAGGGTTTCAAGCAGCGGGCGCTGCTCGTAGAGCAGCTCCTCGCCGACGACAGTACGTCCTTCGTCCTGGTGGCGTCCCCCCGTCGCGACACCGTCGCTGAGGCGGCGTATTTCGCTCAGCGGCTCGGGGACATGGGGCTCACGGTGCGCGCCGTTGTGGTCAATCGGATCCACCCGCTGTTTTGGCGTGGTGACGATGACGAGCTCACCGCGTGCGCAAAGAACGCTCCGCCCGACAGTGCTTTCGTCGATCATGTCAGCAACCTGATCGACTTCACGGAGATCGCTCGTTCGGAGCGTTCGCACCTCGCCCCGCTCCAGGAACTGGTGGCTCCAGCGCCACTCGCCGAGGTGCCGCTCCTACCCTTCGAGGTCCACGACCTCGACAACCTCACTGCGCTTGGCGACCATTTGTTCGGCCGCACCTGATTCCCCGACGAAGCAGCGTGACGCGTTCAGCTTTCGGCAGCTGCGGCGAACTCGGTGTGAGCGTCCTCCACGGAGCCGACCACCGTCACCATGCGATCGAATCGGGTGGTGTGGAGCAGTCGCAGCACCGCCGGACGATCGCAGACCACGACGACCTCACCGGACGCCTCGCGGATCTTGCGAATGCCGCCGATGAGCGCTCCCAAGCCGGCGGAGTCCATGAACGGCACGCCGGACAGGTCGATGACGACGGCGTCGTCGCCGGCGAGGCCAGCAAGGTGCTCTCGGAAGTCGGCGACGCTGAAGGCGTCCAGCTCGCCGACGGGACGGCAAACAGTGGTCGTCTCCTCACGCAGCACCTCGACGTCGACCACGTTCACTCCTTCCGATCCCCGCGACCGATGGCCGCGGCGTGCCACATGGTATCGACGAAGACCTGACAGTCAACCGCGGGACCTGGCGGTCCGCTTGGGCCAGACGTCGGCATCGAACTACCCTCGCAGCGTGCAGAACGTCTTGCTGGCCACCGATTCCGATGCTGTCTTCGCCGAGGTCGACGCCGCGCTCGGATCGTCGGAGACGCAGGTGTTGCGGGTGCGCACCGGCCGAGAAGTCCGTGCGGCAGTCATCGAACTCAATCCGGACGTCGTGATCCTCGATCTGCAGATCGGCTCGATGGGCGGCGTCGCCGCCTGCCTCGACCTCAGGCACGAGGAGGGCGCTGATCGCCTCGATCCTCAGGCCATCCTGCTGCTGCTCGATCGTGACGCCGACGTGTTCGTCGCCCGGCGTTCCGGCGCCGACGCCTGGCTGGTCAAGCCGCTTGGCGCCCGCCGGCTCGCTGCCGCCGTCGCTGCCGTACGGGCCGGCGAGAGCTTCACCGAAGGTCCGGAGCTCGTCGAGACCTGATCCCGCGCTCGTTCTGTCCTGCGAGAGCACCACCCGGGTGGTGCTCTCGCAGGACAGAACGAGCTGGGGTGTGCCGTTCCGGCTATCGCGTTGCGGGCAGGGGTGGCTGAGGCGGTAACATCGCCGCCGCAACGGGTTGTGGCTCAGCTTGGTAGAGCGCTGCGTTCGGGACGCAGAGGTCGGGAGTTCAAATCTCCCCAACCCGACAGCACCGACGTCGTCGCGGTCCCCTCATGGTGCCGGCTCCTCCCGAGGCACACCGGTCGGATGCGCGGGGATCGCGTCGCGCAGGTCGCCGACCAGCTCGATGAGTTCGGCCATCACCACGTCGGCGATTTCGCGCACGACTTCTTTGGGAGGCTCCCGCCGGCCGTTGGCGAGTGCGAGCACGTCGACCGGCGCACCGACGCTGACCTCGACGTTCGGTCGCCGGATCAGATTCCACACCAACCCGAGAACGGCCAAGCGGCGACCGACGACCTCGTGTGCGCCCACCATCGCAACGGGAACGATCGGGGCGCCGGTGCGCAACGCGAGGCGCACCGCTCCGGTCTTCGCTCGCTCGGGCCACATCGCTGGATCACGCGTCAGGCGACCCTCGGGGTACAACCCCACGGCCTCGCCGTGAGCGAGCGCCTCCGCGGCAGCGTCGAGCGAGGACGACGCGTCGGTCGTTCCCCTCGCCACGGGGATAAATCCGAGGCGACGCATGACCGAGCCGACCAGCGGAATGCGGAACACTCCCTTCGCAGCCAGCATGCGAAGCGATCGACCCTGCCGGCGGCACGCGTGAATCAGCAGCAGTCCGTCAGCGAGGCTGGTGTGGTTCGAGATCACGATCACCGGCCCACCGGGCAGGCGACGCGCGAGCTCGGATCGTCCGCGGTGCTTCGCAACCTGAACCCTGCTCGTCACGCCTACCGCCGCAGCGATGACCGTTGCGATCACGCTGTAGATCACCACGCCGGAACGCCCCGGATGACGCCAGTTGACGCTCATGTGGAACCCCCGACCGCCATCGAGGCCGAGGATATCGCCGGGTGGAACTCCGAATCTCCCTCGATAGCGTGACCGCGCCCCGAGATCGGGCCACACCCTGGAGGAAGAGATGAAGCTTCGCAACGCCGTCGCCGGACTCACGATCATCGCGACCGCGACGCTCAGCGCGTGTGCGCCCGAGTGGGGTGCCGGAACCCCAACTCCACCCACACCCCCCGGCACCAGCCAGTCGACGTCGATCATCTACGCTGGTCCCCGTGGCACCTGCGATCAGGAGAAGGTGCTCGTCGGGGCCCGCGTCCGACCCTGCCAGGGTCTCGCCAATCCGACGGCCAAGGTGATCGTAACGTCGAAGGTCCTCGACCCGATCTGCGTCGACTTCTACGGGTACTACCCGATCACGAGTGTCATCGGCACCGCGAAGCAGGGAAGTTCGGCCCCGCGACCGTTGACTCAGGTCGACACCACTCCCGGAACGCCGGCTTTCGATACCGGCTTCAACGTCGACGACGGTCCGATCACGGTCAACATCACCGACCTGCGCGTCAACACGGCCGGCGGGCTGGTCTGCGGCTGGTTCGGCTGACCTGCCACGCGCTGAGCCCGAACCCAAACTTCGAAGACTCCTCACAGCTCATGTAACGGCGACCAGTTCGCAGCGCAGGCGGGCGGACCCGCCGCCCGCACCAGCGTTGTGCGCGATCACGCACACCCGGTGGGTGCCGGCGGTCATCGCGTCGACCGTGAGGTCGAATCCGTGGGCGGGCCCTCTGCCAAACCGATCGACGAGATCGGGCCGGTCACCGTCCGCCGTTCCGACCGACGCTGGAGTTCCGTCGACGTAGATGCTGATCACCACCGAATCGGCGACGACGGCGTCGATGGCCCATCCACGAACCAGAAGCCGTCCCGGTTCCGCCGACACCAGCTCGTCGACGACGCCGAACGGCACGGTGAGACTCACCTCGCTCAAGGGCGCCACTGGTGCCGCTCGCAAGCTGCTGTACGCGTTGGCCGCGCCGCCGTCAGGGTGACGGAGTTCGAAGTGCAGGTGCGATCCGGTCGACTCGGCGTTGCCGGAATCTCCCACGAACCCGATGGTTTCGCCAGCCTTCACGCGCTGACCTACACGAATGCCGTCGGCGAAGGCCTGCTCGAAAATGTTGGCGCCGTCGTCGGTGCCGGGGCTGTCGTTGTTGAGGTGGATGTAGACGTACTGCCACCCATCCGCATCAGTGAGCCGCAGCATGTTCCCGGCCGAACCGTCATTGGAATGGCGGACGAAGGTCACGGTGCCGTCGACGACAGCTACGACGGCGACCCCTTTGGGGGCCATCAGGTCCTGGCCCTCGTGCGCCCTCCCACCGGATCTCGCTGCTCCGTGCGTGTCGGAGAATCTCACGGCCGTTGCCAGGGGGAACACCATCGTCCTCGTCGGCGCCTCCGAGGGTGCGGCCACCGGCGGGCCGGCCACGCAGGCGGTGGCGAACGGCCCTCCGATCGACAGTATGAGGACGGTCACAACGCGAACGGCGCGACGGGACTGCGATGGCATCGACTCTCCGATGATCGTTGAGCGACATCCATCGGCCGGAACAGCCCTCCGACTTGAGGCGATCGGTCGCGATGCGTCCGACCCGAGGGCAGTCGACGATCAGTGGACAGTCGCGAACAACGACGTGAGATACCCGCCGTATGCGAAACCGATCGGATGGTCGATCGGATGGCCGGTCTCGACACGGTTGGCGAGTTCGACTCCTGCGGATCGGGCGCCCGCCGCGACTGCCTCCCGCAGCTGAGCAGCGTCGACCCGAGCGGAACACGACGACTGAAGGTAGGTCCCGCCCGGCTCGACCAACGACAGACCCAGCTCCGCGAGGCGCTGATATGCGTCGAGGGCCACGCGATGGTCCCGGGCGCGCTGGGCGAACGATGGCGGGTCGACGACAACGACGTCGTAGGAGTTCCCGCGGCGCCGAAGCTCGCCCATCACCTCGAACGCGTCACCGACCATCGTCCGGTGCCGCGCCCCAGCGACGGCGCGACGGTTCCGGTTGTGCGCCATGTTCGCCTCAGCGGTTGCGAGCGACCGGCGGCTGAGATCCACACTCGTCACGTCGACTGCCCCACCGGCCGCCGCGTGGACCGAGAATCCGCCGGTGCAGGCGAACACGTCGAGAACCCGACGATCTCGGGCGCGCCGCCCGATCTCTGTCCGATTGTCCCGCTGATCCAGGAAGTGACCGGTCTTCTGGCCACCGACGACGTCGGCTTCGAATCGGAGACCCTGCTCGAGGAACACGATCGGGGCTGATGGTTCCTCCCCGAGCACGGTAACGCCGCTCGTCAACATGTGGGGGGTGCTGCGCTGAACGTTGCGGCTCGCACGCAACACCACGCGATCAATGCTCAGTGAGGCCGTCCCCTCAGTGGCCAAGACCGCCGGAAGCACATTCCGGAGATGTGCGAGCCAGGCCGTCGTGTAGAGCTTCACCACAGCGGTCGTGTCGTACACGTCGACCACCAGTCCGGGAAGTCCATCGTTCTCTCCGTGGATCAACCGGAGTCCGGTCGTGTCCCCACGGTCCAGGAGGGCTCGCCGACGATCCACCGCAGCGTCGGTCCTAGCTCGCCAGAAGCTGTCGTCGATCGGGACCGGTTTGCCAGTGTGCAGGACCCGCAGTCGGATGGGAGATGTCGGATCCCAGAGCCCGATTGCTACGAACTCTCGACGATCGTCGAATACGACGGCGAGGTCACCGGCGGAGGGGTCGCGGCTCACCGAGCGGATGGACGACTCGAAAACCCAGGGATGTCCGCCACGAATCTGCCGGACCGCGTCCTTGGTGACACGGATCGCCGCCCGGTGGGTGGCGGGGATCGGCAACATCGTCAACAGGTTCACGATCGCCGAACCGTAGCCCGCGCCCGAACTTGTTCAAGATCGGTTCGAGGCGGCGCCGATAGCTTCTTCGTGACTCGCTCCTCAACTTCGCACTCCAGCTGCCGACGTCAAGCGATCCGCCTGGTCGCCGCCGTCGTTGCCCTGTTCGCTCTCGTGTCCTCGACCTCGGCCTGCGAGTCGATCGACGCCGAACGCAACGAGGTGTTCAACCTGGTGAACCGCACCCGCGCCGAGAACGGCCTTCCGCAGCTGAAGCACGACGTCATCCTCGACATCAAAGCCGACAACTGGGCGCAGAAGCTGCGCAACGTGTGCAGCCTGTCCCACTCGAAGCTGAGTGACGGTGCACCGAAGCAGTGGCTGAAGCTGGGCGAGAACGTCGGCTACGGCGGAACCATCGCACAGATCCACGGCGCCTACCTGGACTCACCGGGACACCGAGCGAACATTCTCGATCCGGCTTACAACTCGATGGGCACCGCGGCTGTCTGGGGCGACTGCGACGGCCAGCACCGTGTGTTCACCGTCCAGGTCTTCATGAAATCCTGACCAGTGGGGTCCCGTAGCCTGCGACGATGGAGATCTTGGAGTTCCAGCGTCTGATGGGCCGGCTCTACGGCGAGGCAGACCGACAGCGCGGCGTTCCAGCGACCGTCGCGTGGCTGTGCGAGGAACTGGGGGAACTCGCCCAGGCCGTCCGGAAAGGCACCCGTGAGCAGCAGCTGCACGAGCTCGGCGATGTCCTCGCCTGGCTGGCATCGTTGGCGGAGCAGCTCGACCTGTCGCTCGACGAGGCGGCTCAGCGGTATGTGATCAACCCGCCCTGAGCGCCACGATCTCCTCGGCAATCTGTATTGCGTTGAGTGCGGCGCCCTTGCGCAGGTTGTCGCCCGACACGAACAGGGCCAGCCCATTCGGGACTCCCTCGTCGACGCGGATGCGTCCGACCAGCGAGACGTCACCGCCCGCCGACTTCAGGGGTGTGGGGATGTCCGCCAACTCGACTCCCGCCGCCGCGGCGAGCAGTTCCCGCGCTCGCTCGACTGAGATCGGACGATCGAACTCGGCGTTGATCGACAACGAGTGGCCGGTGAACACGGGCACCCGAACGCAGGTCCCGGAGACCAGCAGGTCGGGAAGGCCGAGGATCTTTCGCGATTCCTTGCGCAGCTTCTGTTCCTCGTCGGTCTCGAAGCTCCCGTCGTCAACGATGGATCCTGCCAGTGGCAGGACGTTGAAGGCGATCGTGTCTGCGAACTTCGGGCCGCTGCTGAGCTTGACCGCGTCGCCGTCGAACGTCAGCTCGGCCAGCTCGTCGGAGGCGGCGCCTTCGCGGATCTGTCCCTCCAGCTCGTCGACACCGGCGAGCCCGGCGCCGGAGGTGGCCTGGAACGTGCTGACCACCAGCCGGCGAAGACCGGCCTCGTCGGACAGCGGCTTGAGGACCGGCATCGCGGCCATCGTGGTGCAGTTGGGGTTGGCGACGATGCCTTTGGGGATCTCCGCCAGCTCCGCAGCGTTGACCTCGGGCACCACGAGCGGGACGTCGGGGTCCATCCGCCACGCCGAGGAGTTGTCGATCACGATGGCGCCGGCAGCCGCGACCTTGGGAGCCAGTTCCTTCGACGTCGCTCCTCCGGCGGAGAACAAGGCGATGTCGAGCCCGGAGAAGTCCGCGGTCGCCGCGTCTTCGACGGTGATCTCACGGTCCCGCCACATGAGCTTGGTTCCGGCGGAGCGAGCCGAAGCGAAGAATCGCAGCTCATCCACGGGGAAGTTCCGCTCATCAAGGAGTGCACGCATGACACCGCCGACCTGTCCGGTCGCGCCGAAAACACCAACGTTCATGCGCCCAAGGCTAACGGCGTGCCCCCCGGCCCCGGCAATCGCGTTTCCTTCAATGGCCTCGGCCACCTCCGGTCAGGCTCGGTCGCTGCGCTCCCTGCTCCGCTCCGGTACCTCGGCGGGTCCGAGGCCTGTATCAGTACTCGGACTTGTCGAGCTCGTATGCGGCGTGCAGGACTGCCACGGCCTGCTCAGCCTGGTCCTGGTCAACAACGCAGCTGATCCGGATGGCGGAGGTCGAGATCATCTCGATGTTGATGCCCGCCTCGGCGAGGCATTCGAACATCGAGGCGGCGATTCCCGGGTTCGACTTCATCCCGGCCCCGATGACGCTCACACGAGCGATACCAGGCTCGGCAGCGAACTCGCGGATGCCCAGCTCGGGCTGCACGGCCGCCACGACCCGCATCGACTCGTCCAGATCGGCGTGGGGAACGGTGAAGGAGATGTCGGTGACTCCCTCCGCGCTGGCGTTCTGCACGATCATGTCGACGTTCACGCCGTGGTCGGCAAGCGAGCGGAACAACCGCGCCGCGACCCCGGGCTGGTCGGCGACGCCGCTAACGGTGACCTTCGCCTCGCTGAGGTCATGGGTGATCGCCCGGACAGTCGCTTGCTCCATGGTGGGGTCCTCCTCGACGACCCACGTGCCCGGCTCCCACGTGAAAGCCGATCGCACGTGCAGTTTCACTCCGTGGCGAACGGCGTACTCCACCGAACGCATCGCCGGCTTCGGACAGCCCGTCGCCGTCATCTCCAGCAGCTCGTCGAAGCTGATGGTGTTCATCTTTCGAGCTTCGGGCACCACTCTGGGATCGGTGGTGAACACACCGGAGACGTCGGTGTAGAGCTCACAGGCGTCGGCTCCGAGCGCTTTCGCGAGCGCGACCGCGGTCGTGTCCGATCCCCCCCGTCCGAGGAAGGTGACGTCGTTATCGGTCGACACGCCCTGCGCTCCGGCAACCACGGGGACCCGCCCTGCCTCGACGGCTCGGCGGATTCGGTCGGCGCGGACCTCGAGGATCTTCGCGTCGGTGTGGTTGGTGTCGGTCAGGAAACCCGCCTGACTCCCGGTGTAGCTCTCCGCCTCGACACCGAGGTCGTGCAGCGCCATGCACACCAGGGCGATGGCCTTCCGCTCGCCCGCCGTGATGAGCATGTCCATCTCGCGACCCGGACGTGTGCCGGAAACCTCCGACGCGACCCGCAGGAGATCGTCGGTTTCTTTGCCCATCGCCGACACCACGAGCACGATCTCGTCGCCGCGGCGTCGGCATCGAGCGACGTGATCAGCAACGAGTCGGATCCGCTCAGGGTCGCCGACGGAGGTTCCGCCGAATTTCTGGACGAGTCGAGCCACGGACGCTGAATGTAGCCGACCCGATCCAGCCTGATTCCGGTGGCGACGGAGGTGAACGGCACGTGACTGCTGATTCGTCGCGCCGCGTTGGTACGCTGCCCGGCGCTATGGGAACCGACAAACGCGCTCGTCAGAAAGAGATGTCCCGGACCCGTGCCGAAGAGGCACGGAAGGAGGCGGCGGCACTCGCTCGCCGCAAACGGGTCATCAACCTGTCTCTCGTCACTCTTGTCGTCGCTGCCCTCGTGGCCCTCATCGTGTTCGTTTCGGGCGACGACGATTCCACCGACACCGCAGCCGAGGACGACACCACTACGACACAACCCGCCGCCACAACGACGCCCGGTGACGGGGCCGCCACAACGGTCGCACCTGTCGCCATCGGTACTGCTGAGTGCCCCGCCGCGGATGGAACCTCTGAGCGGATGGAGACGTTCGACGGTGCCCCCAAGATGTGCATCGATCCCACCAAGGCCTACTCCGCTGAGGTCGAGACCAGCGAGGGCAACTTCACGATCTCGCTCGACGCCGCGAAGGCGCCGAACACCGTCAACAACTTCGTGTTCCTGTCGCGCTACCACTTCTACGACGGCGTGATCTTCCACCGCATCATCAAGGACTTCATGTTCCAGGGTGGTGACCCCGAGGGCACCGGAACGGGCGGTCCGGGCTACGAGTTCAACGACGAACTCCCCCAGCAGGGCGAGTACCAGAAGTACTCGGTGGCGATGGCGAACTCCGGTCCGAACACCAACGGAAGCCAGTTCTTCGTGATCACCGGCGACCAGGGTGTGAGCCTGCCCCCGAGCTATTCGCTGTTCGGCCAGGTGGTCGACGGAACCGACGTGGCTGACAGGATCGGTGTCGTCGAGACGGGCGCGGCGGACAAGCCCGTGAAGGACGTGACGATCGAGAAGATCACGATCACCGAAGGGTGAGGGGCTGACTCAGCGGGTGGTCGTCACCTCGTGCAACGGCCCGAGATCGTCGATTTCGACTCGAACGCCGTTGCGGTAGGCGACGACGGCCCCGACGCCTTCGACCCGCCATGCGCCATCGGCCCACACCAGTGCGGTCGACTCCTCGATGCCGACCACGGCCATCTCTCGGGGAGCCAGCGAGACCGTTCGGTGCAGCTTGTCACCGGACCACAGGTTGAATCGCGGGATGACGGTCATCGCGTCCAGGAAGTCCAAGCCAACGGTGAACGCTCCACCCCGAGCGTCGACCATGTAGGTCGAGAGGACAGACGCGCCCTCGGCGCTCCCGGCGACCACACCGCCTCGATGCCACACGCCCACGATGCCGTCCCAGACCGGGGTATCCTTCAACACCGACCTGAGGTGCATCGGTGATCCTCCGCCGATGTAGACGAACGACGCCGACGACAGCGCGTCAGCGGCTCCCGGTGCGAGGGCGTCGGCGCGGCGGTAGACATCGAGCACATCCACCGACGCGCCCAGTGAGGCGAACCATTCCGTCGCCCGGTCGATCTGGAGTTGCGGCTGCTCATAGGCCGCAGCGGTCGGCACGACCACAACCTGCGTCCCACCACTACGCTCCAGGAGTTCGGCGTCGAACACGCAGCCCTCGGTCCACTCCGCGCCGCCGACCAACGCCAACGTTCCACTCATCTGCTCTGCCTCCTGAAACTTGCCCTCGGAACGCTACTCCCCAGTAACTTTGCGCCCCATGATCAAGCGTGTGGGGATTTGTGGTTCGGGCATCATGGGATCGGGCATCGCCGAGGTTGCCGCGAAGGCCGGCTTCGAGGTGGTCCTGCGGTCGCGCAAGCAGGAGACTGCTGACGCCACGGTCGCGAAACTCGAGAAGTCCCTGGCCAAACAAGTCGAGCGCGGCAAGCTCACCGAGGAGGACCGGGTAGCAATCCTCGGTCGAGTCACCGGCACGGCCCACCTCGGCGACCTCGCCGACTGCGACCTCGTCATCGAGTCGGTCGTCGAGGATCTCGCCACCAAGAAGGACCTCTTCGTCGAACTCGACAACGTGGTGAAGCGAGACGCGATTCTCGCCACCAACACGTCGACGCTGCCCGTCGTCGAGATGGCGGTCGCAACCGGGCGCCCGGATCAGGTCGTGGGCGTCCACTTCTTCAACCCGGCGCCGGCGATGTCGCTCGTCGAGATCATCGCTCCGCTCACGGCGTCAGCCGAGACCACGGCCGCGGTGACCGCGTTTGCTACGGCGTGCGGCAAGAACCCAGTCGCGGTCCAGGATCGCGCCGGATTCATTGTCAACGCACTGCTCTTCCCCTACCTCAACAACGCGGTGCGGATGCTCGAGAATCGAATCGCGAGCCGTGACGACATCGACACTGCGATGAAGGGTGGCTGCAACTTTCCGATGGGTCCGCTCGCGCTCCTCGATCTCGTGGGCCTCGACACCTCCGTCGCCATCCTCGATGCCCTGTACGACGAGTTCCGTGACCCGAACTACGCGACGGTGCCGCTGCTCCGCCGGATGGTCTCCGCGGGCCACCTCGGCCGTAAGAGCGGCCAGGGCTTCTACGACTACAGCCGGTAGCGCCGATCAAGGCCTACCACGACCGTGACTCCAGAAGCGGTCGTGGCGCGACTCGGACTGCCGCCGTGCCCGTGGCAGTTCCCTCCCCCCGATGTTGCGGACGAGACCGGCCTGGTCGTCGTCGGTGGCGACCTCGATCCGTCCACGCTGATCACGGCGTATGCCTCGGGGCTCTTCCCGATGCCGGTCGGCCGACGCCGGCGCCTCGGGTGGTGGTCGCCGGACCCGCGGGGCATTCTCCCCGTCGACGGGCTGAGGATCAGTCGATCGCTGCGTCGATCGCTCCGCCGCTACGAGGTTCGCGTCGACACCGTGTTCAGCGAGACGATGGCTCGATGCGGCGATCCTCGTCGCCCTCACGGTTGGATCACCCCGGAGTTCGTCGACGCGTACTCGACGATGAGCGCCCTGGGTCTCGCACACAGCGTCGAGTGCTGGGAGGAGGACCGGCTGGTCGGTGGGCTGTACGGGATCAGCATCGGCGGCTTGTTCGCCGGTGAGTCGATGTTCCACATCGCACCGGACGCCTCGAAAGTGGCCCTCGTGGCGCTCGTCGAACTGCTGGGGTCACACAATGTGCCGTTGCTCGACGTGCAGTGGCTGACTCCGCATCTCGCGTCGCTGGGAGCAGTGGAGATCCGCCGCAACACCTATCTCAGTCAGGTGCGCCAGGCCCTCGTCCTACCTCAACCGAAGTTCACTCCCGGCCCAACGACCCCACGGTAGTAAGGGCACGCAACAAGCCTGGGTTGCGAGCGACGAATCGGTAGGCACGCTCCGTGAAGGTGGATGCTTCGCGAGCGCTTACGGCGGCCGCGTACGCGGCGCCGAACCCGTCGACGACCTGAGCTATCGACGCGACCTCCTCAGCGGACGGTTCGGCATCGACCACGTCAACGGGAAACACCTCGAGTTCACCCCGGTCGAACCAGATCAACTGACACGGTTCGCACACGTCGATCCACACCGACGCGCTGTCCTCACCGTCGGCGCACTCGCCGTCGTCTGCCTCATCCGCGTCGACGGACACGAGAATCGATGTCATCGCCACCGTGCAGATCGGGCAGGACCGCGTACCTCCCGAGACGCTCTCGGCACCTCGGGACTGCCGCGTGGCGGCCCACAGTTCGCCGATCTCGTCCTCCTGCAGCCGGCCGTGGGCTTCGGTGAGCGTGATTGCCGCCCCGTGCAGCATTGGGCAATGCCAGGCGTCCAACTCGCCCGTCGACGTCAGGGACAGATCGCTATCGCAGCTCGGGCACGAAGGTGAACGAAGGCTCATGCAGGTCACATCGGCTGTTCGCCCGCGGAATTGAGGCCGCCTTCTTGCGGAACCCCCGTCGCGTTCGTTGAGGGCACGGGAGCGATCGAGGGGGTCGATGTGGACGGGCCGGCACCCGATGGAGCGATCGGGGCAGGCGGGTTCAGCTCCGCGGCATCCACTGACGTCGACTCGACCTGACGGGAAACGCGAATCGTCAACGCACCCGCAACGGTGACCTCGCGACTCACGGCGGATGTCGTCGCGTCGAAGCAGACGTCGTACTGCTCCCCCCATCGAGGACGAAGATCAGGCACGGCGAGGGTGAACCGAAAGCACTGATCGTCGATGGTCGTGAGTTCGTAGGTCGGCGCGGACCCCGAGGTCAGCTTCACGAACTCGTCGAGTTCAGCGCTCAGTTCGGCCTCGGGTTCGAAGCCGCCGGAGTCGTAGCAGGCGATCGGTCCTCTCGTCGTCGGGGCGCAGCCGATCAGCCGCGAGCCGATCCGGGCGCTGACCGTCCCCCCACCGAGCACTGCCCGGTCCGGGAAGCGCTGCACAATCGTCACCGCCGACGCCGAGCGCTGATCGCCGGACGTCCGCTCGGTGGTCTCCCGGAACCGGAGCGTCGCTCGCCTCCATGTCTCCCACCGGTCGATGAAGTCGTCGCGGATTGCCACTCGGTCGACCGTGGTCGAAGGACTCGACGAACTCGGCACGGTTGTTGATTCCGAGCGATGCTCCCCCTCCGGGCCGACATTCGCCAGACCGAGCGCGGTGACCGCAAGGCCCGCCCCGAGGAGCAACGGAGCGACGACGCGACGACCACGAGGCACTCCTCGACGCTATCGGTGCGAACCCCGACTGCCACGCGCGACACTTCTGGAGAAGAAGGGGGCAAGGATGGCGTTTCACCACGTCGCGCTCGCGACGCCCGACATCGAGGCGACCCACCGCTTCTACACAGAGGCGATGGGCTTCCATCTGGTCAAAGCCGTTGTCGCACCGACGCCTGAAGGAGGGTGGGCGAAGCACGTCTTCTACGACACCGGGGGCGGCGGGATGATCGCTTTCTGGGACCTTCACGTCGAGGCGCTACCTACGGTCAGAGGAGCCATCTCCCGCGACCTCGGTCTCCCCGAGTGGGTCAACCACCTTGCGTTTGACGCACCCGACCACGAATCGTTTGCCGCGTCGTTGAAACGATGGGCCGCCCTCGGACTCGATGTGTTCGACATCGACCACGAGTTCTGCCGGTCGATCTACACGGTCGATCCAACGGGGACGCTCGTGGAATGGTGCCACGACCTGCGGTCTCTTACCGATGCCGAGCGGCAGCGAGCCGACGCCGTGATCCTCCTCACTGAGCCGGATCGATTCGACGATGAGCCGAAGGTCGAGTTCATCCCCGGCGACCCGCTCCTCCGCCCGGAGTGGGCGACCCGGAATCACGTTCGGTGACCTCAGGCCGGGAGTGCACCGAGACGGCGTAGCCACTCTCGATCGTCCACGGGTCCCGTGACCACGACGCGAATCGCTCAACGAGTTCCAGCCCGACTGCCGCGCAGTCGCGGTCATGATCCACGACGCCGTAGTGGCCACGCGTGAGCTGAAACCCACACACGAGGACTCCGCCGGGTCGAACGTGCGCCGCGACGCGATCGAGGACGGCCCGCTCCGACCCGTCCTCCACGAAGATCATGACGTTGCCCGCCATAACCGCCACGTCGAAAAGCCGTTCCGTCACCGGGTCCGAACCCGGAACAAACAGTCGGGCGAGATCTGATCGAAACCACTCGACATCGGGTGCTTTCTCGCATGCGGTTTCGAGTGCGGAGCGGTCCACGTCCACTCCCACGACCGCGACACCCCGTCGCCACAGCTCGACCGCAACCCGACCGGTGCCGCATCCGGCGTCGAGAACCGTGCGTGGCTGGAAGCCCATCACGAAACTCGCCTCGGCGTGCACATCGTGACCGGCGCGAGCGAGCCGCTCGAAACGCTGGTCATACGCTGCGCCGCTCAGCACCTCAGTCCGGTTCCAACGCGACGTCATCGGGTAATTGTGGCGTCAGCAACACAGCGGTGCTCGGCACCAACGACGGAGATTCAGGAAATTTGGGGCTTGCGTTTCCCGGCAGGCCGTGCTTCCGTGCGTGTGCGAGCAATCGCGACGGGGAAGCCCTGATCCATCGGACGTACTGGTCGCTGAGACCGATGGGGAGCCAAGCGAAACCGGCCCCACCTACGGTGTCCTTGCCGGGTGGTGCCGGCCAAGGCCATCGGAACGGGCCACTGGCGCGTGAAAACTTCCTGGAAAGCGTGGAACGAGGAGGCCTTCGGGCCTCCTCGTCGCGTCGTCGGGGTGACTAGCCCGGCACCTTCGCCATGTTCTCGAAACGGGTGCAGTAGTCGAGGAACGCCAAGCGGCACATCCCGGTCGGTCCGGCTCGATGCTTGGCCACAATGATCTCGGCAGTGCCCTTGTCGGGCGAGTCACTGTTGTAGACCTCGTCGCGGTACACGAACATCACCACGTCGGCGTCCTGTTCGATTGCACCGGACTCTCGAAGGTCGGCGAGCATCGGGCGTTTGTCGGCCCGCTGTTCGAGCTGACGCGACAGCTGCGAGAGCGCCATCACCGGAACTTCGAGTTCGCGAGCCAGGATCTTGAGGCCACGGGAGATCTCGGAGATCTCGATCTGACGGCTCTCCGCGTTGGCACGACCGCTCATGAGCTGGAGATAGTCGACGACGATCAGCCCGAGATCCCCGACTCGGCTCTTGAGCCTGCGAGCTTTCGCCCGAATCTCCATGACCGTGAGATTCGGGTTGTCGTCGATCCACAACGGCGCATCACCGAGGCGACTCATCGTGCGGGAGATCTTCGACCAGTCGCGCTCCTCGAGCTGACCGTTACGAAGCCGCTTCGCATCAATTCGGCCTTCGGACCCGAGGATGCGTTGCGTCAGCTCGAGGTGGCCCATCTCTAGCGAGAAGAACAACACCGGTTTGGCCGATCTCAACGCCGCGTTGGCGGCCGCGCCCAGTGCGAACGACGTCTTTCCCATCGCAGGGCGAGCACCCACCACGATCAACGCGTTGGGTTGCAGACCGGCTGTCAGCTCGTCGAGGTCGGTGTAGCCCGACGGGGTTCCGGTGATGGCGTCGCCACGGTCGTACAGACTCTCGAGGTGGTCGAGGCTGGCGTCGAGCAGCTCGCGGAGCTCGACCATGGTGTCGCTCACCCGGCGCTGAGCGACCTCGTACATCATCGACTCGGCGTAGTCGAGCGTCTTGGTGACGTCCTCGAGCGGCGTATAGCCCAGCTCGGCGATGTCGCTGGCTGTTGCGACGAGACGACGTAACAGCGAGTTCTCCTCGACGATCTTCGCGTAGTGGGCGGCATTGCTGACCGCCGGCGTTCTGGACTGAATCGACAGCAGCACCGCGGGGCCACCGATTGCATCGAGGAGCGACGCCCGCTTGAGCTCTGCCGCGACGGTGACTGGGTCGACTGGCTCCCCGGCTGCGTACAGCGTGCAGATTGCATCGAAGATGTGCCCGTGCGCCGGCTTGTAGAAATCCGACGTGTTGACGGTCTGCACGGCCTCGGAGATCGCCGATTGCTTGAGCAGCATCGCGCCGAGCAGGGACTCCTCCGCCTGGACGTTGTGGGGAGGAACGCGCCCGTCGGCGGGCCGTGGAGGGGAAGCTGTGGACATCGCCTACATCCTCCCGGATCGACGTTGTGAGCGGCTAGGAGAGCAACCTCTGGATCTCCTGTGGAGGGACGGCGCGGACTTGGGGAGGACTGGGGACACACTGTGGATACTGCCGACGACCACTGACACTCAACCTGGACCGAACCCCGAGATTGACACTCAGACGCGCCACAGGCCCCGATCGGATTTCCGATCGAGGCCTGTGGAGAACGTGTTGACAGATGTCTAGACGAATAGTTCCGAGGGGTCCGCCGTGCTCATGGTCCCGCCGTATCGGAACCGTGTGCATTTCGTGCCCTCTCAGGGCCGTTCCTGCACATGGTTTACGCGCGTTGTCCGGCGCCATGATGTGGAGGACCTCGTGCCGGTCCGTCCGTGGCACCGACGGTTTCCCCCGCCGGCCAGCGACAGACGGCAGCGAATGGTGGTGCGGACGTAACGTCGTCTCGCACATCCAGCACGGATTGCCCGCATGGGGGAGGACTGCCACCTGGCCTTGCCAGCGCATCCCTTGGAACCAATCATCTAGGACCCGTTGACCTCAACGGTGACTGGGAACTCCACGTCGCCGTGCAGACGAATCTGCACCTGATGGGAGCCGGTGGTCTTGATGTGCTCGTCGAGGTGGATCGTCTTTCGGTCGAGCTCGACGTTCGCCTGCTTCGCGATGGCGTCCGCTATCTCGGCGTTGGTGACCGAACCGAAGAGCTTCCCGCCCGATCCGGCTCGCGCCGTGACCGTGATCGTCCGCGAGACGAGGACCTTCGCGATCTCCTCCGCTGACTCGCGGTCCTTCGCATCCTTCAGGCTCTGCGAACGACGCATCGCCTCAGCCTGGGCTGCGTTGCCCGGGGTCGCCTTGATCGCCAGACCACGCGGCTCCAGAAAGTTCCGCGCGTATCCGGGCGACACCTCGACGACGTCACCCCGGCGACCGAGGCCCGGCACGTTCTCGCGGAGCACCAGTTTCACGTCGATCATTCCGCTGCCTCCGTGACTGCCTCGTCGGTGGACTCCTCCGCAGCGGTATCGGCTCCGTCACCGTCGAGCGCCTCGAACTCCGAGGACTCGTCACGACGCGGGCGACGCGGGCGATCGTCCCCGTCGCGGGAGGGCCGACCGCGTTGAGTGGTGACGCGGCTGGTGTACGGGAGCAGTGCCATCTCGCGGGCGTTCTTGATCGCCTTGGCGATCTCACGCTGCTGCTGGGTGTCGTTGCCGCTCACTCGGCGGGCCCGGATCTTGGCTCGGTCGGAGACGAACCGGCGAAGGAGGTTCACGTCTTTCCAGTCGACGTACTCGACGCGCTCGGAAACGAGCACGCTGACCTTCTTCTTGCCGCCGCGGCGGGCCGCGTCACGCGGCTTGGTGGAACGCTTGGGCTTAGCTGCCATCAGAACGGCTCCTCGTCGTAGTCGTAAGTGGGGGCGGGGGCATTCGGAACCGGGGCACTCTGGCCACCGGAGCCACGGTTGCCGCCGTCGAACGAGCCGCCTTGACGCTCGTTGCGGGACACGCTGGCGGTCGCCCAGCGGAGACTGGGGCCGACCTCGTCGGCAATGACCTCGATCTTCGAGCGCTTCTCGCCCTCCTGGGATTCCCAGGATCGCTGGTCGAGGCGGCCGGTAACGATTAGGCGCGTGCCTTTGCTGACGCTCTCGGCGACGTTCTCGCCGAGCTGGCCCCAGCACACGATGTCGAAAAACGACGTCGCTTCCTCCCATTCCTGGGTCTGACGGTTCTGCCAGCGTCGGTTGACGGCGAGCCCGAACGATGCGACCGCCTGCCCTGAGGGGGTGAAGCGGAGCTCGGGGTCGCGGGTGACGTTGCCGATCAGGTCGACGTTGTTGCCATTTGCCATGGTTCCTCCTAGTCGGTCGCCGACGCCGGCTCGCCGAGAAGCCCGCGCTTCTCGGCCTCGGCCTCGGGCAGCCGAATGACTTTGTGGCGGACGACATCGTCCGCGAGTCGGAGGAAGCGATCGAGCTCGTTGAGATTCGACGCCGGCGTCGCGATCTCGAACACCACGTAGATGCCCTCGAGCTTGTGATTGATCGGGTAGGCGTAGCGACGACGGCCCCAGTGGTCGGTCGTGACGACCTTGCCACCGTCGGCCTCGACCAGTTCCACCACCCGTGCGTTGACTGCCTTGACCCCGGGATCATCGACGTCGCCGTCGACGATCACCATGAGTTCGTACGCGCGCATGTACCAGTTACCTCCCTACGGACCTCGGCCCCACGGGCGCGAGGGCCCCGGACGGTCCGGGGCAGGGTGTCGAAGAGACCGGACGAGCGTACCCGCGCTGTGACAGGCGCACCAGACGATCACGTTTCCTCACGTTCACGAGTGTGAACGCGAGGTCTGACAGTCAAACGCGACGACACTCGACGACGTCAGTCACCGATCGGAAGGTTGCCGTACAACGCCATGGCTTCCGCCTGTTCGGCGTTCAGGTGGTAGCTCTCCTCGGAGGAGGGGAAGGCTCCGGTGCGGACGTCGTCCGCGTAGGCCGACACGGCCTCGACCGACACGGCCTTCACGTCGGCGTACCGGCGCACGAACTTCGGTGCCATCCGATCCTCGATGCCGAGCAGGTCGTGCATCACCAACACCTGGCCGTCACATCGGGGGCCGGCACCGATGCCGATCGTCGGGATGTCGAGCGCATCGGTGATCATCGCGGCCACCTCACCGGGGACGCCCTCGATCACAATCGCGAAGCAGCCGGCGTGTTGCAGCGCCTTGGCGTCGGCAACCAACTGCAGCGCCGCCTGTGACTCGCGGCCCTGCACCTTGAATCCGCCCATCGCGTGAAGCGACTGGGGCGTGAGCCCGATGTGGCCCATAACCGGGATCTCGGCGTCGACGATGGCCTCGACCATCCCCACCCGCTTGGCGCCACCTTCGAGCTTGACGCAGCCGGCGCCGGCACGGATGAGCTCCGCGGCGTTGCGCACGGTCTCGGCGGGCGACACGTGGTAGCTCATCCACGGCATGTCGCCGATCACGAGCGCCGACGGGTTCGCCCGGGCCACCGCCGCAACGTGGTGGGCCATGTCGGCGACCGTCACCTGCAACGTGTCGTCGTAGCCGAGTACCACCATGGCGAGGGAGTCGCCGACGAGGATCATGTCGACCCCGGCTTCGTCGGCCACCCGAGAACTCGGCGCGTCGTAGGCGGTGACCATGACCAACGGCTCCGAGCCGGCGCGCACCTTCGACGACGCGATCTGAGGGACGGTCACCGGCCGACGGCTGGCATCGATCGAACGGGTAGAACTGCTCATGGGAGCACCTCCATGTGAGGTCCGGCGCCATTCAGCTACCGGCCGATGACCGAACTCTACGACGACTCGGTACCCCTTGCCAAGGCCCCAATCGCGCGCTATCCCCTCCTCCGATCGGAACGATCAGCCCGGCGGGGACACCGTCACGGGAACGGACGTCTCCGGAGCTGGTACCCCGTCGACCGGAGCTCCGGGAATCGGTGCCGCGGGAATCGTTGTGGTCGTCGGCGCGTACGCAGGGTCCGGTGGATCAATAGTGAGGCCTGCATCGACCGGCTTGAACGAACAACCTCTGGCTCCCTCGGTCGCTGTCGCCATGAAACTCCGCCAGATGTCGGCGGGCAGGGATCCGCCCGTCACCTCCTTGCCATGGACCTTGTCCATGTAGCGCGGTGGCTCACCCGGCTTGTTGTCGTAGCCCATCCAAACAACGGTCGTGATGCGGCACGTGTAGCCGGCGAACCACGCGTCGCGGTAGTCGCTGGTCGTGCCGGTCTTGCCGGCTGCCTTTGTGCGCAGCTGGGCACGGTGACCCGACCCGACCGGCTGGCCGATGACCCCGGAGAGGACGGAGTTGACGGTCTCCGCGACGGGAACCGGGATCGCCTCCGGCGTCGGCTGCTTGGCCGGATCGGCAGCCACGTCGTACAGCACGCTGCCGTCGGCTGCCTCGACCCGACGAATGATGTACGGAGGCTTGAGCGTGCCGCTGTTCGCGAAGGTGGAGTACGCCGTCGCCATGTCGAGCACCGACACATCGGCGGTGCCGAGCACAGCCGCGGGCACGGGCTTCACCGGCGCGGTGATACCGAGCCTGGCGGCCATCGCCGCGAACTTCTCCGGCGTGATCTTCAGCATCATCTGCGCATAGATCGTGTTCGCCGACTGCCACGTCGCCTGCTCGACGGTGGTCTCGGCGAACTCCTTGTCGTCGTAGTTCTTGACCTCCCAGTCCTTGCCGTCGTTCAGCTTCGGGAAGACCCAGAGCTTCGGCCCCCAGAAGTTGGACTTCACCGAGTGCCCCTGCGCCACGTACTCGGCCAACGCAATCGGTTTGAAAGTCGATCCGGCCTGACGACCGGTTCCGCCGCCGGCGGCACCCAACGCGTAGTTCACCTGGGACGCGTCGAAGTTCTGTCCGCCGATCATCGCAACGATCCGACCGCTGTCGTCGACGGACACGAGTGCGCTCGCCGGGTCGTCGGGCTGATTCAATACGCCGACGGTCGAACCGTGGGCGGCGAGCTGCAAGCGGGGGTCGATCGTGAGGTACACACGGAGACCCTGCTCGAGCAGCGCCTTCTCCCCGACGTTGGGCATGTCGCGGAGTTGGGTCCGAACCCACTCGATGATGTAGCGGCCGCCGACCGCGGAGAACCCACTCCGCACCACCGGCCCGGCGGTTGCCGGGGCCTGCTCCAACACGTGGCCGGCCCACTCCTGGGACGCCGCATCGGCGGCCTGCTCGGCGGTGATGTACTGCTCCTCGACCATGGCGTCGAGCACGGTCTGTCGTCGCCGCTTGGCCTCCTTCGCCTCCTGGGGGTTGTCGGGATCGCTCGGCTCGTCCGCGTACTTCGGAGCGCGAATGAGGCCGGCAAGGTAGGCCGACTCGGCAATGTCGAGGTCCTTGGCGTCCTTGTCGAAGTAGGCGCGGGAGGCCGCTTCGACCCCGATCGCACCGCGACCCAGATACACCTCGTTGAGATACCGCTCGAGGATCTCCGGCTTGGAGAGCTTCCGTTCCAACTTGATGGCGATCGCGGCTTCCTTGAGCTTCCGCTCCGGCGTTCGATCTGCGGTGAGGTACACCTGCTTCACGTACTGCTGGGTGATCGTCGAACCGCCCTGACGTGACGCCGACCCCCGGAGATCCCGGTACAGCGCCCGTGCGATCCCCCACGGATCGACGCCTCCGTGGGTGAAGAACGAGCGATCCTCCGCCGCGACAACTGCGTTGATGAGATGCGGGGAGACCTCGTCGAGGTTGACCAGCACTCGGTTGTTGCCACCCTGAGAGAACTGGGCAACGGAGTTCGACGGCGTGCACGCACCGTCCGAAACCTCGGCGGTGCAGACGAACGAAGTCGTCTTGATCGTACGGGTGGGATCGGGGATCTCCACGGAGTTCAGCAGCACGAACCCGACACCAACTGTCGCGACACCCACTAGCACCCCGGCGAACATCAGGCGTCGGATCCAGACCCGCCAACCCGGCCTGGCCCGTCTCGGCTTCGGCTCCTTGATCGCCTTGCTGGTCGGCTCGGCGGACTTCGTCATGGGCGCGCCCGAAGTCCGCTCACGCGAGCCCTCCGGCTTCGGTGTCGGTGGACGGCGCGGCGTCGGTTTGGGCCGTTGAGGTGCTTGGGGTCGACGACGACCTGCACCGTCGTCGTTCATCCGCGGCTCACGCCGGCGACCCGGGACTCAGTGGATAGGTCGACAGAAGGTGGTTCCACCGGCACCCGATGCACACCTCGACCAGGAAGCAACGATGATCGCCCGGGCGCTCGGCGAGGCGCGCCAGCTCCTTGCTCGATGTCACGCACCGACCTTGGGCCGGAAGTCGCGGACCGAACACGAAACGAACGTGACGCAACGTCCGCTCATCGCAGACCGGGCACGCTGTCGGGGCCGCGCGGGAGTAGTCGCGTCCGACCCGCAGCAGTTCGAGCTGAGCATCGCAGACATCCTCCCGATCGAGCTCGCCGGCCCGGAATGCCCGCAGCGCGCGTCGACGATCGAGGCGATAGTCGACGGTTCCGGGAGCGTCACCCGGGCGACCGGAACCCTGAGCCTGCGGAAACAGCACCCGTGCAGGCTACCGATCACGCCGGGGCTGTCACATCGCGGCCCACCGCGTAGGCGATCGAGGTACATCCCCGTTCGCGACGGCGCCATCGGACAGAGTGGGCAGGTGGGAGAACGACCAGGAACGAGTTCGTCGGCCAAGCGCCCGCGACACCCCTCTGCCGGCAATCTCGATGCCGTACCGATGCTCGTCGACGACGACTCTGCGCCGGCGCTTTCGCCCTTGGCGTATCCAAACGGTGCCCGGTTCGATCCGACGGTGGTCCACGTCGGCCCGGGCCTGAGCGACGAGGCCGTCGGACGACTCGTTGGAGGAGGCGAAGGTCGTCGAATCCTCGAGCTGGGTTGTGGCAACGGCAGTAACGCCGTCGCGCTCGCACGTCAGGGGGCGCGGGTCATTGTCGTCGACTCGTCCGCGACGAGGCTCGCCGCAGCGCGCGCCCGCGCCGACGACAACGGTGTCCGTATCGAGCTCCATCACGGCGACCTCGCAGACCTGGCGTTCGTCCGCGCCGATCAGATCGACGTCTGCCTCGCCGCGTACTCGCTCTCAGAGGTTGCCGATGTCGCTCGAGTTTTTCGCCAGGTTCACCGAGTTCTCCGCACCGAAGCCCCGATGGTGGTCTCGCTTCCACACCCCCTCGCGATCATCGCCGACGGTGACCCCGACAAGGACGGTGTCCGCCTCTCCAGATCGTCGTTCGACCGGACGAGGGTCGCGGCAGACGGCGCGCCGTCGCCCATCGAGCCGCATCGCATCACCGACATCTTCACGGCATTCACCCGATCGAACTTCCGTGTCGACGTTCTTCTCGAACCACAGGTCGAGCCATCGGCCGATCCGGCATTCGCCCTGCCGGCGCACGCGTGGATCCCTCCGACACTGGTGATTCGCGGCCGTAAACAGGGGATCTGACGGCGCCGCCCTCAGGATGGATCGCAGGATCCGCTGCGCTCGTTCCACCAGTCGTGGAGGAGCCGTCGTGCGGCATCGCCATCGAGCGGCCCTGTTGCCAGACGCAGGTGGTGGAGGTGACGCAGCGCGGCACCGACCTCAGGCCCCGGAGCGAGTCCTAACTCCGCCATCACGCTCTCCCCGTCCAGGGGTGGCCCGAGATCCTCGAGATCCTCCCGTCGACCGAGATCATGCAGCGCTCGCTCGAGGGACTCCCCGACCCCCTGCCGGGCGATCTGGGACAACAACTCGACAACCATGCCCGCGTCGTCTCCCGTTGATGCGACAAGGGTCCGCGTTTCGGCGTCGCTCCAGATCCCGTCGTGATCGCGCCAGCGCTCCACCGCAGCGACCAGTGAGGAGACCCGCTCGATAACGCGGCGCGAATGCCGCAGCGACCGAAGCCGCTGTCGGGCACCTGACGACCCTGCTACCTGGAGAACTGCGGCGAGGCGCACAACCGGATCGGGGGGCAACGCTGATACCGCGTCTACCTGTGCTTCGGACAGCTCTGGGACGAACCTCGTAGCCAGGCCCGTCGCCAACAGCAAATCCAGCCCACCGCGGGGGTCGGGCGACAACAGCAGCTTGTCGAACTCGTCACGAATCCGCTCAGCGCTCACGACGTCGAGCCGCTCCGCCATCAAGGCCATCGCGGTGACGACGCCTGCATCGGGACGAAGGTCGAGCCGCGCCACGAACCGCGCGGCGCGAAGCATCCGCAGCGGGTCGTCGGAGAACGACTCGGACGGTTCGAGCGGTGTCCGCAGCAACCCCGAGCGAAGGTCGGTGACTCCCGAGAACGGGTCGATCAGCCGCGGTGAGAACGTCGTCAGGTCGACGGCGAGCGCGTTGATCGTGAAGTCTCTTCGCGAGAGGTCGACGAGCACGTCGTCGGCAAACACCACCCGCGGCTTGCGACTCTCGGGGTCGTACGCCTCGGCGCGGTGGGTCGTGATCTCCACCAACCTGCCGTCTACTTTCGCGGCGATCGTCCCGAATCGCTCGCCCTGCGCCCACAGCGCTTCGGCGACCGGCGCGACCAGTCGTTTGATCTCCGCCGGTGAGGCGTTCGTGGTGAAGTCGAGGTCGGGCTCGGTGGTCGACCGCCCTGCGAAGAAGTCCCGCACGATGCCACCTACGAGGTAGAGCCGAAATCCGGCGGCGGCGAACCGCTGCGCGAGCGGCTGGCACTCGGCGAGTACCACGCCGGCGGCTGGTGGTAACCCGGTCTCGGATTGGTCTCCGGTCACCGGAGTCCCTGAGCGTCGGCGACGCGGTCGAACAGTCTCCGCAACGCCAGCGAGCCGAGCGAGCCCGACGTGGAGGGCTCGGGATGGCGGGAAGCGCCGGCGAGGCTCGACATCGTGGCCAACGCTGACATCTCGAGCGCCCCGAGGTCGTAGCCACCCTCGAGAAACGCGATCGTTCTACCCGGAAGCACCGTTTCCATGAGTGCGGCGGTCAGGTCGGCGAAGTCGCCGGCGCTCAGACCCATGTCGGTGATGGGATCGCGTCGATGCGCATCGAATCCCGCGGAGATGAGCAACCACGTCGGACCGAACCGATCGATCACCTCCCCGACGGGCCCGTCGAGCGAAGCGCGGTACGCGTCGCCCGTGGTACCCGCGTGGAGTGGCAGGTTGAGGGTTGCACCAAGCGCCGACGATCCACCGACCTCGTCGATCGCACCGGTGCCGGGGTAGAGCGGCGACTGGTGCCAGGAGACGACCAGAACGTTGGGGTCGTCGTAGAAGACGTCCTGAGTGCCGTTGCCGTGATGAGCGTCGAAATCGGCCACAAGCACCCGCTCACCGGCAGTGGCCAGCGACGCTGCCGTTACCGCCACGTTGTTGAGCAGGCAGAAGCCCATCGACGTCGTCGAGGTCGCGTGGTGACCCGGCGGCCGGACCGCACAGAAGGCCGAGTCCGCCGCGCCGCTGGCGAGCAACTCCACCGCGGTGAGCCCGGCACCCGCTGCTCGCCACGCTATGTCCACCGACTCAGGGCTGACCGCGGTGTCCGCATCGAGATGGGCCTCCCTCCCTCGCACGAGTTCGAGTGCGTCGATCATCTCCCGTTGATGGACGCGCCGGACCTCCTCTTCGGTGGCCTGGCGCGGGGACACCGCGATGATCGCGTCGCGAATCGAGTCGTGCTCCGCCGCTCTGAGCACTGCGTCGAGTCTCGCCGGAGACTCCGGATGGTTCGGACCGACGCGGTGGTGAACTCCGCGTTCATCGCTGATCAGGACCATCATGCCGAGCAAGCGTACGATGACCGGCGGCGCCCCGTGACCCTTCCCCGACGGACCTCTCCGGCGCCAGCTGCCACGAGCCGTCGATCCGCGAGCTGCCATGACCCGTCGATCACTCACCGTTGGCAAGGACCGTTTCGTAGTCGGCCCGTGGCACGACGACCCGACGGTTGCCTACCTGTCGGTCGCGCCGGTTTCAGCGGTGCTCACGAGCCGGGCGTCAGTCGAGCGGTGCCTCGCCGGACTGACCGAGAGCGGATACCGCGCCGCGGTGACCGCGGCGCTCAAACCCAACGACGCCCATGTGTTCCAGACCGCCGGATTTGAAGTGCGAGAACGGCTGCACGTGCTGCAACACGACCTGTCCGGTGATCTCGGTGGGTCGTCGCACCCGCTGCGCCGTGCGCGACGGCGGGACCGTCCGGCAGTGCTCGATGTCGACCGGTTGGCGTTCGAATCGTTCTGGCACCTCGGGCCGTCGGGTCTCGACGAGGCGCTGAACGCAACCTCGTCAGTCCGCTTTCGAGTCGCCGAGACGGACGAGATCGTCGGCTACGCCGTCTGCGGTCGGGCCTACGACATCGGTTACCTTCAACGACTTGCCGTTCACCCCCTCCACCTTCGCCGCGGGATCGGCGCTGCGCTGGTCCAGGACTCGCTGCGGTGGCTACGCCGGCGCCGGGGCAGGATGATGCTCGTCAACACACAGGAGTCCAACGCCGAAGCACTGGCGCTGTATCAGCGGCTCGGATTCCGGATGGGCTCCGATCATTTGACCGTGCTCTCGTGGACGGCTCCGTCGTGACGGTGCGGACGCGTGCGAACCGCTTGCTGGCGATCGTCGGTACGCTCCTCGCGTGCGCGCTTTCGTCGATCGCCGCACCAACGCCCGGCGCCGCTGCTCTGGAGCAACCCGAGTCCAGCACCACGGTGACGATCGACGTCAGCTCCGTGTCCGCTTGGGTTCCTGCCGAGGGGGTGTGGGTGGCGGAGCTCCGGATCGCGGGGGCGCCGGCAGACGCGACCATCACCTACAGCATCCGCCAGCCACCCTCGGGCACCGAGCAGGCGGTTCGTGTCGCTCTCGCGCGCGAACGCGACGGCGACGTCGAGGAGAGTGTGATGCGAAGCGCCGTCGAGCAGCAGCTCGCTCCCCTCACCGATCCCAGCGGCACGACTCGACTCGAGATCCCGATTCGAGAGGCCGGCACAGGCCAGCGCGACCGGATCCGGATCCCCAACCCCGGTGTGTACCCCGTGGTCATCACTGTCGACGCCGGCGACGGCACCGCCCTCGGGACCACCACCCTCCATCTCAATCGACTGCCCACAGACGACCGATCGCCGTTCCGACTCGGCATCCTCGTTCAGCCGAGCGCTCACGGTGGATTCGACGTCGAAGGGAACCTCGACATCACCGACGAGCTTCGCTCGTCGGTTCGGGCCGCGGTCGACCTCGTCGACGCAGCCGCCTTGTTGCCGGCCCGACTCGCCGTCAGCCCCGAGGCAGTCGTCGCGCTCACGAAGAGTCCGCTTCCCGGAGACCGGGAGTTGATCGACCGCCTGCGCGACGGCCTGGGCGACACCACTGTGCAACGTGTCCCGTGGGCGGACCTTCACCTCGAGGGTTGGGCGACATCGGGACGTACCGACGATGTTCAGGGTTCGCTGATCGACGGCCAGCAGGCCCTCTTCGCCCGCCTCCAGCAACCCGCGGACGTCAGGTTGTGGCCGGTGGACAGCTCCATCGGTCCGGCGTCGGTGTCTTTGCTGGATCGGCTCGGGATCGATGTGCTGATCGTCGAGGCAGACCAGCTCGGCGACGAACAGGGTCCGCCATCGGAGTCAGGTGCGACACGCCCCAGCCGGGTGGTCGGCTCGGATGCGTCGATTCCGGCCGTGACGCTGGATCCTCAGGCCCAGGCCCTCCTGGAGACATCGTCGGACGATCCCGAGCTGACGGCGTCCCAACTTCTGGCCCTCATGTTCGGGTCCTGGTTGGCAGACGAGCACGAGCGCGGTTCGGTGATCCGTACCGACGAGTCGACCGACCTCCGCGTCGCGGAAGCTCTTTTCGACCTGATCAGAGCCGGAAGCTCGAATGAGGACCGCCCCGCGATCACGGTCGTCGACCCCGCAGAGGTCGGTTCGCTCGCTCCGATCTCGCAACGACAGGGTGGCCGGGATCTCGTCTGGGAGCGGACGTTGCTCGCACCCGAGATGACGCCGAACGTCCAGGGAGTTGCTGAGCGCCTGTCCATCGCACGCCCGTTGGTCGACGACTACGCGGCGATCATGCCAGCCGATGACCCGATCGCGGCGCGTGAAGCCGTCGTGATCCAGCGCAGCCTCGATCGGAGCGTGTCGCCGGGACAGCAGGAGGAGTTGCTGGACGCCTCCATCAGCCGAATGGAAACCGATCTCGACAAGATCTCGGCATCGGAACCACGGACGTTGCGCGTCACCGCCCGCCGTACGCCGATACCGCTGCGATTCACCAACGACACGGGCCGGCCCATCCGAGCACGCCTGCGACTCGAGAGTCCGCGTCTCGATTTCGTCGACGGCAACCTTCAGGAGCTGACGTTGCAGCCCGGTCTCAACCGGCTCGACGTCGACGTAGAAGTGCGAGCATCGGGTCAGTTCACGATGCAAGCGGACCTCATCGCACCCAACTCGGATCGGGTCCTCGCCTCGACGCGCCAACAGGTTCGGTCGACGACCTTCAGCGGCGTCGGGCTGCTGCTGTCAGGCGGTGCCCTGCTGTTCCTCGTGGTCTGGTGGTCGAGAACACTCCGTCGGCGACCCGACGCGACCGGGACCGACACCGTCGACGCGACCGAACGGAACGCCACGTCCAACTAGCGTGTCCCCGGTGGAGGACCACTCCGGGCGCACGGCGGCCGCGACCGACGGCGGCGACGGGGCCGGCCGGGTGATCGCCGACCGCTACGTGCTCGCCGACCCACTCGGCACCGGCGGGATGGCGCAGGTCTGGGCGGCGGACGACCGTCTCCTTTCCAGGCGCGTCGCCGTCAAGATCCTGCACAGACATCTCGCCGACGATCCCGCGTTCGTACAGCGGTTCCGGCGGGAGGCGGTATCGGCGGCCCGACTGGTCCACCCCGGCATCGTGGCGGTGTACGACACGATCAGCACCCCCGGATGCGAAGCCATCGTCATGGAACTCGTCGATGGAATGACACTGCGGGAGCGGATGGACCGCGGTCTCCTTCTGGAGCCGGAAGCTCGTCAACTGGGGCAGGACCTGTGCCAGGCACTCGACTGCGCGCATCGCAACGGGATCGTGCACCGCGACATCAAGCCCGCCAACATCCTCATCACAGCGGACGGATCCGTCCGGCTCACCGACTTCGGGATCGCCAAGGCCGAGGAGGATCCAGACCTCACGGTCGCCGGCACTCTCGTCGGCACAGCCGCCTACCTCGCTCCCGAGCAGGTCGGAGGAGGACGTGTAGACCAGCGCACCGACCTGTACGCACTCGCCACGGTGCTGTACGAGGCAGTGAGCGGACAAACGCCGTTCAGGGGCGACTCCCCCGCAGCGACAGCCCTCGCCCGCCTGCATCAGCCTCCCGTCCCGCTTTCGGAGGTGACCCCTGGGCTGAGCGCCCCCTTCGTCTCGGCGGTCATGCGCAACCTCGAATCGTCGCCCGATCGTCGACATCAGTCCGCCTTGGATTTCGGTCTCGCGCTCTCGGCGAGTCCTCGCCGAGCGGCCAAGCGAACCGCGGACCACCGCGTCCATTCGGCCGAGGGCACTGCAACGACGAGCGGGGCGGCACCCGCTCGTGTCGCCACCGGTGTGCAGCCACGGCGTCGATCGATCGTGGGCCGCTCGATTCTGGTGCTGCTCCTCGCTGGACCGATCGGGCTGATCGCAGCGTTGACCCTGGAGCGGGCGGAAACCGCGAGGGAATCGGTGGACAGTCGCGCATCCATCGAACCGCGTCCACTATCGCTTCTCTCCGCCCGAGCGTTCGACCCCCAAGGCGACACGCGGGAGGAGAACAGCGCCCAGGCACCGTCGGCGATTGACGGCGACCCCAACACGTCCTGGGCCACCGAGGGATACAACTCGCAGACGTTCGGTACGAAAGCGGGTGTCGGACTCGTCGTCGAACTCGCAACCGCCTCCCGCATCGACTCGATCGAGCTCACCGGTTCGACCGGGTGGAAGGGTGTCGTGTTCGTGACTTCGGACGATCCGTCCGCACTCGGCGGCCCCCCCGAGACCGGAGGAGTTCCGATCGACGCGGCGGCGTCACCGACGAGCCTCGAGATCGGTGGGGCCAGGGGACGATTCCTGGTGATCTGGATCACAGATCTCGGCCCGTCAGCGGACCTTCACCGAGTTCGTATCGCCGAGGTGTCACTGTCGGGAACGCCGCCATGACCGACTTCGATCGTGTCGAGGAACGGCGACTCACAACCGCCGCAGCCGCCGGGGATCGAGCCGCGACCGAGGTTCTGCTGGGCCTACTCTACGAACAGGTGCGCGCCGTCTGCTGCCGAATCTGCGCGAACGACGCTGACGGGGAGGACGCCACCCAGAACGCTCTCATCTCGATCGTCCGCGCGCTCCCCCGCTTCGACAACCGATCATCGGTCCGAACGTGGGCCTACCGGGTGGCCACCAACTCGGCACTCGACGAGTTGCGCCGGCGGGCGCGACGGCCGATTCCGACGGCCGACCAGCTCGACTGGCCCGCGCACGACGACACGCCATCGCCCGATCAACGTGTCGTGGATCGCCTGGGCCTGAACGACGCTCTCGCCCGGCTCTCACCGGACTTTCGAGCCGCCGTTGTCCTTCGCGACGTGGTAGGGATGGACTACGCCGAGATCGCCGACTCGCTGGGACTCCCGATCGGCACGGTACGGTCGAGAATTGCCCGTGGCCGACGTCACCTCGCCGAACTTCTCGACGGCGGGAACCGAAGCGGCACGGCGATCGTCGGAACGGACGAACCATGACTGACCACGCTCCTCCTCCGGGTTCCGACGATCCCTCAGACAGCGACACCGCGGCCGTCGACCCGACAACGGTCGAGGATCTCCGAACGCAACTGCGCGCACTCCCTCCGGCGAGTGCCGAGACTCGTACAGCGCACTTGAGGGCGGCAATGGCCGCGTTCGACTCCGAGGTGCTCGGCTCTGTCACCCGCCTAGAGACATCGCCCCACCGAGCCCGCCGTGCCGCGCCGGCGTGGCTCATCGCTGCAGCCTCCGTCATGGTCCTGGCCGGCGTGGGGATCGGCATCGGCTTCGCAGGCTCCGGCAGTGACGACACTGTCACCATCGCCGACTCAGCGGCTGTCCCGTCATCGGCACACGCCGACGCAGCGGCTGGCGAGGCGGCGTCGGAAGAAGTAGCCGCGGGCGGCGCTGCCGATGAAGCCGAGGCGGCACCACAATCGAAGAGCGAGCCCGCTCTTGGACCGGCCGACGGGCTCGGTGTCACCGACGATCCGTCGTCGTCGATTCCCGACTTCGGCGAGTTCGCCGATGACCACCTGCTACGAGCCGCAATCGACGGGTCGACGACTTCCCCGTTCGCGGCCGACGCCGTGGTGCCGTCACCGACGACGTATTCTTCGGCCCTCACCTGCCTGAGTGCCCAACCGACGTGGCGACCGCTCGGCACGGCCACGGTCGGGGGTGATGCAGTGCTGATCGTGATCGTCCACTCCACTGACGGCTCGTCGTCGTGGCGCCTGGTCGTCGACCAGCAGACCTGCGCCACTCGCCCTCTGTAGCTCGCCCTCTGTAGCTCGCCCACTGGAGGGCGACATAGGATCGGCGCCCATGGCCCTTCCGCAGGCACAGCCGCCGACCACGCAGGAACCCGACTGGACCGATCAGGTCACCGATCTCATCGTCGAAGTCGTCGACAACGTCCGTGACAAGACGACTGGCCCGGTACTGAAGGGGGCACGTGGGGCTGTTTTCGGAACCGTCGCGGTGTTCGCCGTCATCGTGCTCGTCATCGTCGGCATCGCACTCGCCGGTCGTGCCCTGGCGCTCCTGCCCATCGACGAGTGGATCAGCTACCTGGCGTTGGGAGTCATCCTCTGCCTCGTAGGGTTCGTCGCCTGGAGCAAGAGGCACCCGTCATGAGCGAGCATCGCGAGGTCGTCATCATCGGATCAGGGCCCGCCGGCCTCACCGCGGCGATCTACACGGCGCGGGCAAACCTCAACCCCGTAATCCTCGAAGGCGAGCCGTCCTCAACGAGCGATCAGCCGGGTGGACAGTTGATGCTCACCACCGAGGTGGAGAACTTCCCCGGCTTCCCCGAGGGGATCACCGGCCCTGAGCTGATGCTCAACCTCAGGTCCCAGGCCGCACGGTTCGGCGCAACGATTCTGACGGTGAAATCCTCCAGAGTCGACTTCTCGCAGCGTCCCTTCAGAGTGTGGGTGGGCGATCCACACGCAGAGCCCACCTACTTGGCCGACTCGGTGATCGTCGCCACCGGAGCCCAGTCGTTGATGTTGGGAATCGAGGCCGAACGACGCCTGATCGGCCACGGGCTGTCCACCTGCGCGACCTGTGACGGGTTCTTCTTCCGCGAGCACGACATCTGCGTGGTGGGAGGTGGCGACTCGGCACTCGAGGAGGCGATGTTCCTGACCCGCTTCGCCAACTCCGTGACGATCATCCACCGACGTGACCAGCTCCGCGCATCGAAGATCATGCAGGATCGGGCTCGGTCGAACCCGAAGATCCGGTTCATGTGGAACTCAGTGGTGGAGGATATCGTCGGCGACGCCTCGGTCACCGGCGTGGTCGTTCGGAACCTCGAGACCGGCGTAGTCGACGAGCACCCGTTCACCGGTGTGTTTGTCGCCATCGGCCATCGACCGACCACCGACCTGTTCGTCGGACAACTCGAGCTCAAGGACAACGGTTACATCGTCACCGAGGCCAAGAGCACCCGCACAAGCGTCGACGGGGTGTTCGCGTGCGGTGATGTCCAGGACGACTACTACCGGCAGGCGATCACCGCTGCCGGCTCCGGCTGCGCCGCGGCGATCGACGCCGAGCGTTGGCTCGAAGCGCAAGCCGGCTGAACCCACAAGCGAAGGACTACCCGTGACCACCAGCGACACCGGCACCCGAGACGTCGACACGCTCATCCGCTATGCGGTCGAGAACGGTATCGCCCGCATCCTGATCGACGCACCGACGCAAGGAAACGCGCTCGCGGGCGACATGCGAGATCGCCTCGCCGACCGGTTCGTCGAGGCGTCGGAGGACCTGAACGTGAGGGTCGTGATCCTCCGCGGTGCCGGAGCGAAGCACTTCTGCACCGGTGCTGCGCTCGGAGGAGCTCAACGTCCCACCCCTCCAAAGCCTGAGGGAGCGCCCGAGCGTGCGTCCGGCGACGCCGCGAGGCTCATTCGCACCGGTTGGCAGCGTCTGATCGGGTCGATCCTCGACTGTGAGAAGCCGGTGATCGCCGCCGTCAACGGCACGGCAGCCGGCGGTGGCGCGCAGTTGGCGCTCGCCTGTGACCTGGTGGTCCTCGCCGACAACGCCAAGTACATCGAGGTTTTCGTTCGCCGTGGCATCATGCCCGACGCCGGCGGCTGCTACCTGTTACCGCGGCTGGTCGGACTCCATCGCGCGAAGGAGCTGATGTTCCTCGGCGAGGACTGCGACGCATCGACCGCTGAGCGAATCGGCCTTGCCAACCGCGTGGTGCCTGCCGACGAACTCGACTCCGCCACCGAGGAGCTCGCAACGAAGTTCCTCACGCTCCCGACCAGGGCGATCGCGCTCACCAAGAGGTTGACCAACCGCAGTTTCGAATCCAGCCGGGAACAGTCGTTCGACGACGAAGCACTGTTCCAGGAGCTCATCACCGGCACCGCTGACTGTCAGGAAGGTCTCGCTGCGTTCGCCGAACGTCGCAGCCCGGAGTTCCGCGGCTGGTAGGCCCGGGAATGCCGGACCAGTGTCGGCTGTTGAACCCACCGTCCACCGCTGCGAACAGAGGTGGCATCCGCTCTGAAAGGAACCCCCGATGGCTACGGGAATCTCGAACCTCACCGAATCCACCTTCTCTGAGGAGGTTGCAGGGTCCGACGTGCCCGTGCTCGTCGACTTCTGGGCCGAGTGGTGCAACCCGTGCAAGCTCGTCGCCCCGATCCTCGAAGAGATCAACGGTGAGAACGACGGCAAGCTCAAGGTGGCCAAGGTCGACGTTGACTCGAACCCCGCGCTCGCTCGTCGTTTCGACGTCATGAGCATTCCCACGATGATCCTGTTCAAGGACGGCGAGCCGACTCATCGAATCGTCGGTGCCAAGGGCAAGGCACAGCTCGTGGAGGAGCTTTCGCCCTACCTGTAACCTCGTGGGCCATCCTGACGGCTCGCCTCCGGCGTGTCCGGCGTGACGCGGTGCTGTCGCCGCGAGATTGGCCCCTGACGATGTTCCACCAGTTGACAGTCGGCGATGCCGGCCCCGAGGTCGACGAGCTCCAGCAGCGACTCGTCGATCTCGGCTTCGAGGTGAACGAACCGCGGGATCGGTTCGATGAGGTCACCCGCATTTCCGTCGAGCAGTTCCAGCGGTCGCGTGGACTCGACGCGAGTGGCGTTTGCGACAGTGCGACTTGGCGAGCACTCCTCGAAGCCGAACACCAGTTCGGGTCTCGCCCGCTGTACCTGGCGTCACCGATGCTTCGCGGCGACGATGTCGCGACGTTGCAGCTGAGGCTGGGCTCACTGGGCTTCAACGCCGGGCGAGTCGACGGAATATTCGGTCCCAACACACAGCGGGCGGTTCGCGACTTCCAACAGAACGTCGACCTGGTCGTGGACGGGGTCTGCGCACGCGACACAGTTTCACAACTCGACCGTCTCACCTCCCGCGGTGGTGGCCACTCCATCGCAGGGATGAGAGAACGTGAGGACCTCGATGTCCGGGCAACAGCGCTGGGCGGACTGCGGGTGGCGATCTGTCACCGCGGAGTCGACAATGCACTCGTCGGTGCCCTCGGCGCCGACCTCCACCTGGCAGAAGCAGTGGTTTCAGTCGCCAGCGACGACGACTGGTCCGCCCTCGCCGCTGCCACCAATGCATTCGAGGCCGACGTGTGCCTCGCCGTCGACGTAGTCGACGCCGTAGGGGTTGAGATCGCCTACTACTCGACCGATGGATTCCAGTCCGAGGCCGGGCGGATGTTGGCCGAGTCACTTCTCCGCCAGCTACCCCACCCTCCGGGGTGGCCGCCTAGCGTCGCTCGCGGGATGAGGCTTCCGATTCTGCGTGAAACGCGCTGCCCAACCGTGCGCATCAAAATCGGCCCGATCGACGACGTCGCAGAGATCCACTCACTCCTCGTCGCAGCAGGGCACCGTGCACTTCGCGCGTGGACCGACCGAGCGACGCTGAACTCGTAGCGGCTCAACTCTCGCCCTCAACGTTCGAGTTGGCTTATCCCCACCTTTAGTCACAGGCTGTGGATGAGCCTGAGCCTGGGGGTCTACTTCACCTGCTGGGTGATGGGTGATATCAGGTCATCAACTTGCACTGATGATTCGGTAGATCCGCTCGAGGTCCTCGAGGTTGGCGAACTCGATGTTCATCTTGCCCTTCTTCGCACCCATCTCCACCTTCACCCGCGTGTCGAGCCGTG
>JAIBBP010000038.1 GCA_019694615.1 Microthrixaceae bacterium
GACCCACCGCCAGGGTTGTCGCCCCCATCAGGCACCGTCCGTTGTAACCGGCCGACACGATTACGCCGTCCTCCACGTCGACCCACGCGCTGAGCACATTGGCGAACCGGAAGCGATCGGCGTCGCGCAGCGACTCGAGGTCGTCGATGCGATCCGGCGGTGGCTCGTCGTAGTGGGTGAACCCACTACCGAACACCACCTTGTTGAGGCCGGGGACCGCCTCCGACGGGATCCACGACAGGCTGGTGACTGACGATTCGTGGCGCATGCCCGAACCGTACGACGATGCCGACCGCGTGCCGAGGTTGGCAACCGGTGTTGTGCCGGGGGTGCTGGCACCACCACGCTGGGCCGGACCACCCCCTTGTGAGGTCGCCGGGTATCGGTTCTGATGGCCTCGTGTCCGATGACGGTCGAATCACAGTGCTCCTCGCCGATGACAACCTGCTCGTCCGCGAGGGTGTCCGGGTCCTGCTCACGGCCGACCCTGCGCTCGATGTCGTGGGAGTTGCCGCGGACTATGACGAGTTGGTCAACGCAGCGTCCGAGCTCTCGCCGCAGGTCGTCGTCACCGACATTCGGATGCCGCCCAACTTCCAGAATGAGGGCATCGAAGCGGCGAAGGAGGTGCGGAAGCGTCACCCCGGCACCGGGGTCGTGATCCTCTCGCAGTACGACGACCCTGAGTACGCCATCTCACTACTCGAGGAGGGGGCCGCGGGCTACGCGTACCTCTTGAAGGATCGGGTGAGCGACAGCAACGGATTGTGTCGCGCGATCCGGGAGGTCGCGACCGGCGGGTCGATGCTCGATCCGCAGATCGTCCAGTCGCTCGTGACGCCGGTTCGCGACGACGGTCAACTCACCCCCGCCGAGGAAGCGCTGCTGCGCCACGTCGCCGAAGGTCGGCCGACCAAGGCGATCGCCGCGTCGATGAAGACCACTCCGGAGGCGGTCGACGATGCTGTCGAGGCGCTCTTTCTCCACCTAGCACACGACATCTCCGCCGGCCGGGCGGGAGCTCTCCGGCGGCTCAAGCTCCTTCAACAGGCGATCGTCGAACGCGAGGAACAGGGCGAGACGCTCAGCCGTCTCCTCCCCGGGGGACTCGCAGCGAAACTGCGAACCGACCGGGAGTCGCTCGACCGCACCGAGCGTCTGACCGTGACGGTGCTGATGTCCGACGTGCGCGGCTACTCGGGGATCTCCGAACGCACCGACCCCATCGTCCTCGCCGGCCAGCTCAACACCCACCGCGCCGAGATGAACGCCGCGATCCTCGACGAGGACGGCACCGTGATGCAGTACGTCGGCGACGCCGTGATGGCGGTGTTCGGGGCGCCGTTCCCGAGCGACGACCACGCAGAGCGCGCCATGCGCGCTGCCGCCGCGATGCACGAACGCCAGGCGCACGTCGACGAGACGTGGCGCAGCCAAGGGCTGGACCCGTTCGGCATGGGAATCGGCCTGTCGACGGGCGAAGTCGCAGCAGCGCTACTCGGGAGCGCCGAACGCCTCGAGTACACCGTCGTCGGTGACACGGTGAACCTCGCGCAGCGCCTTCAGGATCTGGCACGGCCAGCCGGGAGCACCGTGATCAGCCAAGCCACGGCCGACGCGTTGAGCGGTGACTGGCCGCTCGACGCCATGGGGAACCAGCTCGTCAAGGGGCGAGAGCAACCCGTCGAAGCCTTCCGGCTTCGACCGTCCAGCTGATGTCCGGCGGACGCGAACTTCGAGTTCATCCCACCTGGACCGACTGAGCCGAACCAAGATCAGGAGCAAGAAAGAATGGGCGGGACCGCAGTGAGCGACTCAACAACGACCAACAACTCCGAGCTCGCCGATGCGAGCCGCGAACGCCCGCGTGGCGATGCGGCCGAACCGGTGCTGCGGGTTCACGGTGTGCGCAAGACCTTCGAGGCCGAACTCGCTCCCGTGCGAGCGCTGCGCGGTGTGGACCTCGACGTCGCGAGCGGCGAGTTCCTCGCGATCATGGGGCCGTCGGGTTGCGGCAAGTCGACGCTGTTGAACCTGATCGCCGGCCTCGACCTGGCCGACGACGGCACGATCACCATCGCCGGGGAAGTCATCACCGACGAGGACGAGGACGGGCTGGCACGGATGCGTCGACGTCACATCGGCATCGTGTTCCAGTTCTTCAACCTGCTCGAAGGAATGACGGCGATCGAGAACGTCGTACTTCCGGCGATGATCGCCGGAACGCGCCGCAAGGCGGCCGAGGCGCGAGCCCGGGATCTTCTCGACCTGCTCGGGGTCGGCGACAAGCGCGACGAACTGCCGTCGGTTCTGTCGGGTGGCCAACGCCAGCGCCTGGCGATCGCTCGTGCACTCGCCAACGAACCAACATTGCTCCTGGCTGACGAGCCGACCGGCGCGCTCGACACCGAAGGCGGCCAGGAGGTGCTGGAACTGTTCCGCCGCCTCCACGGCGACGGCCAGACCATCGTGATGGTGACCCACAGCCACGACGTCGCTGCCGGTGCCGATCGAATCATCCAGTTCCGCGACGGGCGCGTCGTCGAGGGCGACCCGGTCGGCAATGGCCGACCGTAGAGCGGCCCGAGGGAGAGATGTCATCGCAAGTCCAGTCCGCGATCATCATTGCGGCCGCCACTCTGTGGTTGTCGGCGGCGTTCGTTTCCGCGGTACGGACGCGATCGGCCACCGGATTGCGACGAGGCCGCTACCTCTGGCTGACGTGGGGCGTGGTCGCCACGGCCGCCGTATCCCTCGCCGGAATCGCGACAAGCCTGCTGGTCCACTGGCCATCCACCCCCGCGTTCGGGCTCGCGTCGGCGATCCTTCTGATTCCGCTGTCTGTCCTCCTCGGGAGATCGAACCGTGTCGCCGTCGTCGCCGACCAGGTTCTCGTGCACACGCTGGTCATCACCGGCCTCGTCGGTCTGGTCGGGGCGGTCTACCTGCTGGTCGTGATCGGCCTCGGCCGGGTTCCCGCAGGCGAGGAACGTACGGTGCTCGCGTTGTCCATGGGAGCGGCCGCCGTGACGAGCATGTTGGTCTTTCCCACCCGCCAACGACTCGTGGAGTGGGCGAACCAGCGCGTGTACCACGAGCGTCATTCTCCGGACGAGGCGTTGCGCACCTTCGGCACGCGGATGTCGCGATCGGTCCCGATGGACGAGCTGCTCCTCCAGTTGGTCGAGACACTCCGCAAGACGATGCACCTGTCGTCTGCCGAGATCTGGATCATGGCCGACGGCCGTCTCACCCGCTCCGTGTCGGTGCCCGAACGGTCACCGACACACCTGCGTTTGAACGACGAGGAGACGATCGTCGTCGCACGAGCCCACTCCCAGGGAAACGCGTGGATCCAGGTTTGGATCCCCGGTCTGCTCGCCGGGCGGGACCACCGGATCCTGCGCTCGGTGTCACTGGCCCATCTCGGCGAGCTCCTCGGCCTCATCGTCGTGGAGCGGCGGGACGACGACACCCCGTTCACCGACGAGGAGGATCAGGTATTGGTCGAGCTGGCCCGCCAGGTCGGGCTCGCTCTGCACAACGTGCGGCTCGACTCGGCGTTGCAGGCGTCGCTCGACGAACTGCAGGTCCGCAACGCCGAGCTCGTGGCCTCGCGTGCCCGAATCGTGGCCACTGCCGACGAGTCGCGACGCCAGATCGAGCGCAACCTGCACGATGGGGCTCAGCAACATCTCGTCGCCCTCGCCGTGAAGGTCGGCCTGGTGAAGACACTGATGGCCAGCGACACCGAGACGGCGACGGGATTGCTGGACGAGTTGCGCACCGACGTGCAGGCGACTCTGACCGAACTGCGCGAACTCGCTCACGGCATCTACCCGCCGCTGTTGCGCGACCGCGGCCTGCGTGAGGCGCTGACGACAGCAGCAAACCGGGCGACGCTCGTGACAGTCGTCGAAGCCGACGTCGACCGCTTCGACACCGACGTCGAGGCAGCCGTCTACTTCTGTTGTCTCGAGGCGATGCAGAACGCCGGCAAGCACGCCGGGGAGACGGCCACCGTGATGGTGACCGTCGGTCGGACCGAGAGCGAACTGTGGTTCGAGGTGTCCGATGACGGTGCCGGGTTCGAGACTAACGATGGGGCCGAGGGCCACGGCTTCGTGAACATGCGCGACCGGCTCGGCGCCCTCGACGGTTCGCTCACGGTCAACTCCGTCGTCGGCTCCGGAACGACAATCCGCGGCACGATCCCACTGGCGGTCTCGCCCGCGGCAACCCACCCGTAGCCCCCGCCATCCCCAGGCTCGTTCTGTCCTGCGAGAGCACCAGACGGGTGGTGCTCTCGCAGGACAGAACGAGCTGGGGGGGGGTACCGCCTACCTACCTCCGTGTCACGCGAGCGCGTCCGCGGTGACTTCCATGTGGCCGAGGTGTTGGAACAACTCCTCGAGCACGTGGAGCACGAGCGCACCGTCGGTTCGATCCGCCCCCGGCATGAACCCGCGGTACTCGTGGTCGGTCGCGGTCGGGCCGACGGCGAACTCTTGAACCAGCGCACACGTTCGCTCGACGGCGACGTCGATCGCTGTCCGAAGCTCGGCGACGGTTCGGGTCGCGGCGAACTCGGCGTCGCGATCACGAACGCTGTCTCGGCCAAGCCCCGGCATCGCGAACCAGGACGGTGCCAGCTCGCAACAATGCACGATCAGACCGGCGACACTGTTCGTGCCCCAGCCATCGGGTCGCTTGTTAACGGAGTCGTCGTCGAGCCGGTCGAGCACCCGGTCCATCCCCGCGAACGCGTGTCGCACGTACAACTCGATGCTCGGTGTTTCGAGATCCATCTCGTCCCTTGATTCGGCTCACACAGAAGTTCGGGCGTTCGCCGAAGAGTATCCCGATGGGCACCGCCGCTCATTGGGAGAATCTCGCGGCCGATGTCAACCTGAGCGCGCTCCTCGAGCGTCGAGGGAACGTGACGATGACCGAACCATCGCTGGATGCCGCGGGTCTCCCGCCTGACGCGACCGCCGAACGCGCCGCTCTCGTCGCGTTCCTCCGCGACGAGTACCCGAAGGTCGTCGCATCGGTCGCGTTAGCGACGGGTGATCGCCAGGGGGCCGAGGACGCGGTCCAGGACGCGCTGGCACAGCTCTGGTCACGAGCGAACGATCATCGGCCCGACAACCCGGCGGCGTGGGTGACCGTCGTGGCGTCCAACATGGCCCGTTCGACCCGCAGACGTCGCGGAGCGGAGGCACGGGCCTACCAACGCTCCGGTGTGACGCCGGAGTCGACGCCCGACCCCGCCGCGGCAGTCGGCGAGGCCACCGATATCGATCGAACTCTCCGGAACCTGCCGGCGAAACAACGCCAGATCGCCGTCCTCTACTACGTGCACGACCTGTCGGTCGCTGAGATCGCCGCGACGCTCGGCATCCACGACGGGACGGTCAAGACCCAGCTGTCCCGGGCCCGCACGGCGCTCGCCGAGAAACTTGCCCCTTCGCCGGAAGGACACGAACGATGACCCAGCGCCACGACCCCACGAATCCGGTTTCGGTGGACGCTGCGATCGACGACCAACTTCGGCGGGCGTTCGACGACGCCGCTGCCCGGTTCGCTCCGGAGCCGACCGATCCCGAGACACTCGCCGACACAATCCTCGCGAAGGCCGACGCCGTCTCGGAGATCGGGCCACACACCGGCCGAGGCGGCCGCTGGTCAGCGGGAATCATCGGCGGCCTCGTCGTCGTCCCACTTGTGGTCGGGGCGCTGCTCGGAACGGCTCTGGGGGTCGCGACCGGTGGCGATGAGGCCGCCCCGACGGCACAGTCGCCAACTCAGTCGCCGGCATCGGTTGAGACGACGCCGCTGTGGCGTTGTCCCAACGGCGGTCGTGTCGGAACCCTCACCTACGGCGACCGCGTCGTCATAACCGGCCGCACCGCGGACCGACTCTGGCTCGAGATCCGCATGCCGTCCGACCTCGACGCCCGAGTCTGGGTCGTGGCCGCAGCAGTCGACGCCGACGCAGCGACCGACGACCTGCCGGTCACCGAGTGTGCGGCTCCGACAGCGACCCAACCCGCGCCGACCACCGCAGCCGATCGGAACCACGCACCGACCACGACATCACCGTCCCAGGACACGGCCGTTGCGCCGAGTACCACGGCGGCCGTCACAACAGCTCGTCCGACAACGACGCTCGGTCGGACCTCCACCACCGTGTCCGGAGGGCCGGCCTCGACCGCCTCGCCATCAGCGGTGACCACGACGGTGCCTGCCGATACCACCGGTCCGATCCTCACCAACGTGGGCGTCAACCCGACTCCCATCTGGACCGCTGAGCAGCCCGGGGTACCGTGCACGCCGCCGAAGCCACACGTTGCGTCGTTCGTCGTCACAGCGAGCGATCCGAGCGGTGTTGCCTCCGTCCGCCTCGATTGGGTGGTCAATGGTCGGACCGGCACCGTGGCGATGAGCCGCGGCGGTTCGTCCTGGCAGGCCAACATCGGGCCCTTCCCCGGCGACACGCTGCCAACCTCGGGTTCGGGGATGAACCAGAACGTGTCGGTCACCGTCGTGGCGACGGACGGCGTCGGCAGGACTTCGACGACAACGACCGCGGTGGCGCTGCGCTCCTCCGCCGAGTGCTTCGGGTGATCACGATGGCTTCGAACCGCTCCGCCTTCCGCACACTCACCGTCGGCATCGGTGGCTTCGTCCTGGCGACCGTCATCGCCTGGGCGATCACCGACGCTGTTCGCAGCGACGAAGCCGTTCAGCCGGCCGGACCGGCGTCCGCGGTAACGCCCGCTGTCGACGCACCACCGTTGGCGGCCGAAGACGCCAGCGACTCCAAGGCCAACGATGTCGAGTCGGTGCGATTGCTGCCATCGCCGCTGACGCCGATCACCAACCAAACAAGCTCCGGCACCCTCCGGTCCGAGGACGCGACGACCACCGCGCTTCGGGAGGTTCCGCTCGGGTCGACCTTGCAACTCGACATCGACCCGACAGCGGAGGTCGTGTCCGCGGACGGCGTCGTCCCGGCAGACACCCCGACCAGCGTCTCGGCTGACACCCCGACCGCCGTGTCGGAGCCGACCCGACCGGCCACCGGCGAGACCGATACGACCTATACGACGTTCGTCGGCCTCCTGAGGTTCGTCGACCCGTGCTCGGCAAACCCCACCGGTTGCGCGGAGCTCCCCGGGCGGTCCGCGATCGGCGGGACCATCGTGCTCACATCCGATGAGCCCGATCCTGTCGAGATCCGCAACCTGACGATCAACTCCGGTACCAGCGACGGCTGCGCCGGCGGCGAAGTGCCCGCCGGCCGCCGCGCCGTGGGCGTTTCGTTGAATCGCCCCGCCGACCTCGTGGTCACGTGGAGCGTGTTCGGTTCCACGGTCGGGACCCCGGAGTCACACTCCGTGTTGGAGGAGGCGGCGGAACGGTTCGCCGACTCGCCCCGCCGCGGCTACGAAACATGCCTCGACGTTGCCTACCCGACGACAGCAGGCGGTGAGGGTTTCAGGCTCACGGTCACGGCGACAGCGGAGGACGGGACCACCGACTCGGAGTGGACGACCGGCTACGACGACGACCGTCGCCGCATCACGATCGCGATCGTCGACGATGACGAGCTCGTCGCGTTCACCCCGCGACTACCCGAGACGACAGTCGGCGCGATCGCCCTTCGAGACGACGAAGATCAGATCGCGGGATGCCAACGTGCTGCGGATCGGCTCCTCGCCGAACGCCCTGCCCCTGGGACCGATGGCACCACGGGTTGGTCGGTTCCCGACACGCTCGCCGACAGGTTCCTGCCCAGCGACGGCGACTGGTTGGCGACACGGTTCGGCAACCTTCGCGAGGCGCAACGCTACGGGGTGTGCCTCTACAGCTACGGACGGGCACGAGGAGGCCGACGGCTCGAAGCCACCGATGCGGTGCTGGTTCAGGCCCCCGACCGCGAGGTGTATCGGATCCGGCCGGTGCGCCTGACCGGCCCCGGGTCGATCGACGGTGATCGAGTCAGCGTGGAGGTGCCCGACGATCGAGGCGGGCGTTCATGGACAATTACAGCGACCACTGCCGACAACCCGATCCAGGAACTGCTGGGCACGGAGGCGCTCGTGATCGGCGAGTTGCCAACCCCGGAAGTGCTCGTTGCACGTGTCCGCTACGACGGTCGCACCAGTGACGCGCTCCTGCCGCTGCCGGCTCATTGCGTCAGTGAGACGTTGTGCGACTCGTTCACGACGACACATCGATACGACCTCGTGATCCCCGGGCTCGACTATCGGCGCCGCGTGTGCGGTACGGGAGCTGACGCCTGCGAGGGGGGCATAAGAAGCCGAGCGGAGGTGCTCGGAACCGTGCTCCTCGACGTGCAACGGATCGAGAGTCGACGGGGTTTCGACGGATGGACGATCGGCGAGTCCCGGCGTTTCGATGTCGAGGAGCCCGAGCCGTACTGGGTGCGAGTCGACGTAGCGAGGTCGGGACTGCGCGTGGCACCCGATGGAACCGTGACCGCCGAGGTCCACACCGACGTCGCGTCCTCGCTTCGGGTCGAACTCGTGCCGTGCGGTCCCGGCGACGCGGCCGACCCGGCACCCATCGAGAGCGCCGGGCCGGCTGCCGACCATGTGATCGCGTTCCCCGAGCCACTCGAGGTCGGCGAATGCGCGTACGCCCGCTACACCGCGGCGGATCCGACCGGGAATCGGATCGAGGAGTCCGGCGAGCTCGCCTCGACACGCCGACGTTGACCCCCACGCTCGTTCTGTCCTGCGAGAGCACCGGACGGGTGGTGCTCTCGCAGGACAGAACGAGCTGGAGGGTACCTACGCTCCCGCTGAATCGGCCAGCAGGCGATCGAGCTTCGCGTAGCCCTGGTCGATCCCGACCTCCATACCCGACGAAAGCCAAGCGTCGCGTCCCTCGAACGAGTCGACCAGCGACTGTGCGTGGAGTCGAGTGCGACCACCACCGAGATCCTCGAACCGGAGAGTTTCGAGCGACACATCGTTCGGCATCCCCATCCAGGTGAAGGTCTGGACGATCCGATCGTCGGTGATCTGGTGGAAGCACCCGCGGAACTCGTGGTCCATCCCGTCGGCCGATGCGATGTAGCGCCACGAGCCGCCATCACGCGCATCCCATTCGACGACCCGCGTATCCAGACCGTCGGGCCCGACCCAGCGGACGAACAACTCGGGATCAACGTGCGCTGCAATGAGCTGCGCCGGGGTCGCCGTGAAGTCGCGGCTGATCCGGATGATCGGCAGAGTCGTGTCCGCCTCGATGGTCGCTTCGTTGGTGGTGGTCTGGGTGGTCATGCTGCACCTCCGGTGCGTTGGCGGCCGGAGTCGGCCGCTGGTTGTTCGATCTGCTGCATCTCCTCGAGGAGCGCGTCGAGACGCTGGTAGCGCCGTTCCGCCTCGCGCCGGTACCGCTCGATCCATTTGGTCATGAGGTCGAACACCTCCGCTTCGAGGTGGACACGGCGACGTTGCGCGTCCCTGGTCTTGGTCACGAGGCCCGACGCCTCGAGCACTTTGAGGTGCTTGGAGATCGCCTGAACGCTCATGTCGTGGGGTTCGGCCAACTCGCTGACGGTCGCGTCCCCAAGGGCGAGCCGGGCTACGAGTTCGCGGCGTGTCGGGTCGGCGAGGGCCGCGAACACCGGCGACAACTGGTCTGTTTGTGCTGGCTGTTGTCGATCCATCGAACCTTCCTCAACTACTTGGTTGAAGAGTACGAGGTCTTGATCGATTTGTCAACCACTAGGTTGAATAAGTACCCCATTGCCCGATCGGCGACCGATCGATGACACTGCGAACCATGACGATCGACCTCGATCCCCAGCCACGCATCGACCACCTCGTCACCGCCGTCGACGGCTCGACGGTACGCCGGACCGACCACCGCGGAATCGCCTGGTACGGCGGACGTCAAGCCGCCCAGGCCGGCGGAATGATGGTCATGCGGCATCAGGCGGCCGGGATCGTGTCCCCCTTCTGGATTCCCGACACCCTCGCCTACCGGACCGATGCGGCCGACCGCATCGTGGTGACGATCTCGGCGAGCGTCATCTACGTACCGGAGAACTGCGCGATCGCCGAGGTCACCGCCCGGTTGGCGATCAACGAACAGCGCCCCGATATGAGCCACGTCCTGGTCCACCTCCAGGGTGCCGCTCGGATTCCGATCGGCGTGTCCTACGACGTCACCGTGCTCGCCCCTCTCGACTCGGTCGTCGGACCGTGACGAGGTTGCACGCGAACACCTCTCGATCCAGCCACTCCCGCGCCGATAGGTTGAACAACGAGTCCCGCCTCCGTTAAACCGGTTGGGTTCACCCATCGCGGGAGCGGTCGACCCGAGGAGCTGCGAATGGCGACACCACAAGTCGAGCAGACCCAACCCCAGGGTGGACTGAAGCTGGGTGCACTCCCCGCTGCGGTCTGGCGCACCGGCGCCTACTTCACTCCCCCGCATTACCTCCGACGCCGCTCGTGGCACCGACAGGCGAGCCTCCCCGCTCCCGCACCGTCGCTCGGCGGGCTCACCGCCGTCTTCGCGGACGAGCTGGTCCTGGCCGGCTTCCGCATCACGCGCAACCCTCCAACCGTCGAGGCATGGGAGCGGATCTCCGTCGAGGTTGCCCAGGCTCTCGTCTCGTTCGAACGCGAGGGGTGGCTGGACGACCCCGCCTCCTACCATCGAGCCCCCTCGGCCCCATCGGACGCAACCGTCCGCAAGGTCGGACGCTGGGAGGCGCTTGGCCTGCGCTGGGAGCAGCTTCGGTGGACGAGCGACTGGGCGCCTCTTGCAGGCCAACCGGGCAGCGACCGCTGGGCCGGCTACGAGCGCAACCATCGAGCATCAGCGTGGATGCTCCGCCACCGCGACAACCAACCGCGGCACTGGGCGATCCTGGTCCACGGCACCGAACAGGGTCGCCTACTCGTCGACCAAATGGTGTTTCGAGCCAGGAAGCTCCACCAGGAGTTGGGCTGCAACGTACTCATGCCGCTGCTCCCCCTCCACGCGTCCCGCCGCGTTCCCGAACCACTCGGAACCGGCTTCCCGACCCTCGAC
>JAIBBP010000262.1 GCA_019694615.1 Microthrixaceae bacterium
GGATCTACGTCCATCCGGTGACGGCGGGCGCGATGCTCGCGCTTGCCATCGTCATCGCGCTCTGCATGATGACCAACCACAACGAGCTCCCCTACGGGCTCGATCACTGGCCGCGGCCCGTGTACCTCGTAGTGATGGCGGTGATGACTGCGGCGCTGCTGGGAACTCAGACCCGAGGTGCGATCGGTGCAGCGGTGGTCGGCCTCATGGTCTCCGGGTTCTTCATCGTTCCTCGACGGGAGCGGCTTCCCCTCGGTGTTGTCGCTGGGACGGGCCTCGCACTCACCGTTGCCGCCTTCATCGGACCGATCGTCACGTTTCTCGAACGGGGCGAGTCGACCGCCAACCTGGCCACCGTGTCGAACCGGACCGAGCTGTGGAGCATCGCGTTCGGCCTGTTCACCGAACATCCCATCACCGGATGGGGCCTCGCGACCTCGCGAGGGATCTTCTACGACAAGGTCGGCCTCGGCGGCGCCCACAACGCGTTCGTGAACGTGCTGGTCGACGGCGGGTTGATCGGTACGTCACTGTGGCTCGCCCTGGTTGTGGCGATCGCCCTCGGTATTCGGAGACTGCTCCGGGAAGGCCATCGCGACGGACCCCTCCTCGCTGGTCTCCTGGCAACGATGATGGTCAACGGCCTCACGGTGGAAGGGGTCGGGTCGGGAATCGGGATGTCCGCCCTCTGGCTGCTCCTCACGGGCGCATGGGTCGGGGTCGCGCAGCGGCAGGTCACGGCCGCGCATCGACAGCTCGCGCCGCCACCCAGCGTCGGTCGAGACCGCGGTCAGCTGGCGCCGAGGCCCGCGCGCAGGGAGGAACTCGAGATCTCGCGCGTGTAGGGCAGGTACACGACCCGGGCACCGACCCGAGCCATGGCCGATTCGAGCCGGTCGCCGCGCTCGGTCCCGCGCCAGTCGTCGCCCTTGAACAACACGTCGAAGCCGACGCGCCTCCAGGCGACCGACTTGTCCGGTGAGACATCCTCTACGACGTCGTGAACCCACGGCAACGCTGCGACGATGGCCATCCGCTCCGCCAACGGAACCGCCGGGGGTTCACCCCGCGTCTCCGCCGCGAGCTGGTCTCCGACGACGCCGACGACCAACCGGTCGCACTGTCGACGCGAGCGCTCCAGGATTCGGAGGTGCCCGACGTGGAACACGTCGTACGCACCGGGCACGTAGCCGACGACGGTCACGACGTCGCTCCCGGAGAACCGCCGGCGCGCTCGGTGTCGAGAGCGACCAGCTGCCGGAACCGCGACACCGACCCGACCGCGAGGTACCCGAGATTGGCGACGGCGAGCAGCAGGTAGCCGGCGAAGAACACCGTCTCCCAGGGCCGCGCCAGCAGCCACAGGCACTGCACGCCGTAGTCGGTCGGAGCGGCGAGGAGCAGGAAGCCGGCAGACGACGGCCGAGCGGGCCCGCTGCCGCCGGCCTGTCGACGAAGCTGATCGGTGAGGATGAGGACGAAGAACGAGGACACGGCCACGACCCCGAACACGACCGCCGTGATCATCGGCCACGTCCCCAGGTCGGCACCGAAGCGGTAGGCCGACACGAGGATCACCGCGTGGAAGGACGCCATCTTCACCATGTCGAGGCAGTGGTCGAGCCATTCACCGGCCAACGTGCCGCCCGATGTCAGGCGAGCCAACTGACCATCGGCCGAATCGATCGCGTATCCCAAGAGCAGCAGGAACACCGCAGCTGTCGCGCTCATCGCTGTCGGCCTGGCCCAGGCGATGGTCACGAGACCCGACGCGCTGACCGCTGCGCTGAGCATGGAGATCTGGTTGGGCGAGAGCCCGATGACGTGCGCCAATGCCGCGATGTGACGCCCGAGTGGCCGATTCACGAGCAGCGAGTACGGAGGCGCGCCACGCTTCGCTTTCTGGTGTGAGGTCAGCTCCGCCAGGTTCCTACGGTATGCCGAGAACCCCGTCGGACTGAGCACAGCGTCGGCAGCCATGGCTAGTACTCGAACCCGTTCGACACGCAGAGCTCAAGGAAGCGGTCGACGGTGACGTCACGATCCTTGCCGTCGGCAGCGGAACGAAGCTGCGGAGCCTCCGCCTTCACCTCGGCGACGGCGCTCGATTCGGCGTGGTCAGCGGCGAGGTCGAGCGCGTCGGCGGGGTTACCGGCGCCGTCGTGCCGAAGCGCAGCCCACGCCAGCTGGTTCTGCGCGCAAGCCAGCAGGGCAGGATCGTCGAGCGTGATCACGACGCCCCGCGAGTTGGTCGCGACGTCGGTCTCGTCGTCGGTCGCGACGTCGGTCTCGTCGGTCTCCTTGTCGTTCGCCGACCCGCCGGTGGAGACATCGGTGCCCGCGTCGCCGCCGGCGGTCGGATTGCCGGTGGACCCGCCCGACGCCGAGTCCGAGTCCGTCAGACCGGCCGTCGACTCGGCCGTCGTTGTGGACCGGTCAGTGGCCTGCTGAGAGGTCGCGTCATCTCCGCAAGCGGCAAGCAGCGCAATCGCCGCCGCGACCCCAGCGGCTCCAAGGGACCGGAGCCGTCGCCGCAACGTCGGAGCGTAATCGAACATACCGTCACCAATCCGGACGCTCAGGGGACCACGACGTTGAGCGCCGGAGACGGTGCGGAGAATAGGTTGCCGAGGTCGACGGCGCGGACCTCGTAGCGACGATTACCGGCGGGGACGCCGGTATCGGTGAACGTCGTCGTGCCGGCCGGAACGAACGCGATGTAGTTCCAGTCACGATGGATCAGATAACCGCTCAAGCCCACACCACCGGGGTTCGGCAGATCGACCGAGGCGCTCCAGTTGAGCGTCACCGTGCCGGGGGCCGGTGTGGCCGCGACAACGTCGCCGGGCACCGTGGGCGGCAGCGTGTCGGGGACCGGCGGCGGACCTGCCTGCACGTTCAACACGGCGGGGGCCGACATGCGGTTGTCCCGATCGACCGAACGGATCTCGTAACGACGGTTGCCGTCGGGGACGCCGGTATCGCTGAACGTCGTCGTGCCGGCCGGAACGAACGCGATGTAGTTCCAGTCACGATGGACCAGGTAACCGCTCAAGCCCACACCACCGGGGTTCGGCAGATCGACCGACGCTCCCCACGACAGGTTGACGATTCCGGAGGACGGGCTCGTGCCGACCGGGCTGGCCGGCACGGT